>CAZRWZ010000011.1:0-21559 GCA_964603745.1 uncultured Bacteroidaceae bacterium
AGATTCAATGGGACGATGATTAATTAGATTTGGTCTATAAAGTCCGATTTCTGCGATGTTGCTTAAAAATTTAAATCGCAAAATATTTTTTGTATTCTGCGGTTTAAATTTTTTATACGCCCCCGAAATAAATCGGGGCAGGTATTGAACTCGACCTTTCTGAATCAGAACTTATTTACCCGGAAAAGAAGGTTTTCTTTTTTCTAAGAAAGCAGCAGTACCTTCTTTAAAATCTTCTGTGCCAAAACATTGCCCAAATTCTTTTGCTTCAGTTTTAAAACCATCAACACCTTCGGTAAAAAATGCATTTACACAACGCATTGTTGCTGCAACGGCTGTAGGTGCCATAAAATTAATCTTATTCATTAACTCCTCAGCTTTAGGCATTAAATCTTCGGGTGTTGTAACATGATTTACCAAACCTAAAATAAGTGCTGCATCAGCTTTAATCATATCTCCTGTAATTAGCATTTCCATTGCTTTACCTTTGCCAATTAATTGTGTTAGACGTTGAGTTCCTGCATATCCGGGTGTTACTCCTAAACCAACCTCTGGCTGACCAAAACGTGCATTGTTTGATGCAATTCGTAAATGACACGACATTGCAAGCTCTAATCCACCACCAAGAGCAAATCCGTTAATAGCTGCTATTACAGGTTTTGGAGAATCTTCTATAATTTTAAAAATTCTTTGTCCGTTTGTGCTTAATTCTTCGCCTTGTGCAGGACTAAAATCGGAAAACTCTTTAATATCGGCACCTGCAATAAAAGATTTTTCGCCAGAACCGGTAATAATTACTCCTTTTATATCAAAGTTATTATACACTTCTTGCATTGCAGATTCTAAATCTTCGAATGTTTTCTTGTTTAATGCGTTTAAAAACTGAGGTCTGTTAATTGTTATTTTAGCAATTTTGCCTTCAATTTCGAATAAAATATTTTCAAATTCCATACTATCTTTTTTTGTGATTAATTTTTTTACAAATTAATTATTTATTGCAAATTTACAAATTATTTTTTTGATTTTTAACTAATAAATAATCTGCTATACTCAATTCTTTTAGCTTTTCGGGGGTTTATGTGGATTTAGTTTTTCTTTTTTAGAGTAGAAACCCCTAAAAGCTATGTGGATTTAAGCATATACCTTAAATCCGCAAGTCAGGGTTTCACTCTGTTAGTTTATAAGTTGTTAAATATTAATCAGTTTCACTTTAATTTAAATAGTGAAGCCCTGACTATTAATATTTTAAAACTAAACCTGTGGATATAAGGTATATATTAAAATATTATTTATTATCTTTGTAATTGGTATGTAATTATCAAGAAGTCTCTTAACTTATTATATTTTTATTATGAAAAATTTATCTCTATTTTTAATATTATCATTTTGTGTATTTAGTTTAACTGCACAAATTCAAATAACAGAAGACGATATGCCTTACGTAGATACATTTTGCGTAAGTATTACAACAATTCCAGAATTCGACGCAAGTTTAACAGGCGAAAACTACGAATGGGATTATTCTTTCTTAGAATATCAATCTCAACGTATGGATACTTTTACTAGTGTTAGTTCTACTCCGTATATTTATCAGTTAGCATACAATAATTTTCTCGACCCAACACATAAAGCAAATATTGCTCAACATACAGGAGGCGAAACGAGCATTCAAAATATTAGTATTACAGAAAATTACGATTATTTTAAAAACTCAACATCTTATCTTAAAGTGGGGTCGGGTAGTACAATAAACTCTGTGCCAACGGTAATGAAATACGAAGACCCCGAAATACTGTATCCTGAATTTCCTTTAGCCTACCAAAGTTCTTCTTCAAGTTTTTCTCAAGCAGGTACAGACATTCCAACTATTGGGTATTATGGGCAAACAATTAAACATCAAAGCATTGTAGATGGATATGGGCAACTTACTAGTCCATTCGGGCAATTTGATGTTGTTAGAGTAAAATCTGTTATAAATATTAGAGATACAATATATTATGAAAGTTATTCTTTTGGGTTTGGTTTCGATAGACCAGAAGTTGTAGAATATATTTGGATTGGTAAAAATCAAGGAATTCCACTAATGAAAATTATACCTTCTACGACATCAAACAGCGTTGAGTATAAAGATTCTGTTAGAAATGCAACAATAGTTAAAAATTTAATAAACAACAAAAACAGTATTGTTGTGTACCCAACAATATCTGATGGTAATTTTTCTATAAATATTAACCTAATTAAACAAAATAATGTTTTTATAAATATAACAGATTTAAGTGGAAAAGTAACAAATTTATACAATCAACGATTATTAAAAGGAAAAAATACTTTATCGTTTAGTTTAAATAAAAACGAATTTCCAGCAAATATTTATCTTGTCAATATTATTATTGAAAACGAAATTATTGTAAAAAAAATAATTCTAAAATAATTGGGTTAATTCTAATCAATACTCAATGCATTTAGCTTTTTTGTAATTTATGCAAGCTTATGCCAATGTGTTATTTTTGTTTATTGTAAGAAAATAATTAATATAAGTCCCTTATAAAAATGAAAAATTATTATTTTTGTAGAATAATATATAATATATGGATTCAAAATTTTCGCAACAAATACACGATATACTAACTTATAGCCAAGAAGAAGCCATAAGGTTGGGTAACGATACAATTTCTGTAGATCATTTATTTTTAGGCATTTTAAGAGATGGCGAGGGCGAAGCTGTTGAGCTTATGGAGAAATTGAATATTGATTTAATTAGTATGAAAAAAGAAATTGAAAGAAAACTAATGAAGCCTGACATCACAAATATTTCCAATACAAACAAGATTCCTTTAGAAAAAAAAGCTGAAAGAGTTCTTAAAATGGTTGTATTAGAGGCAAAAGACTTAAAAGACAACGAGATTTTAAGCAAACATTTATTATTAGCTATTTCAAAAGATATAAGCTCTATTGCAACCCAAATGTTAGAAAGTAGTGGTATAAATTATGATTTAATGAAACTACAATTAACAGGTAATTCTCCACAAGCACAAGGCGATGTACCGTTTGAAGGAGCAGGCATGAGCGGAGAAGAAAAAACATCAAGCACTAAAGTATCAAAATCTAATTCCGACACACCTGTATTAGACAATTTTGGAATAGACCTAACCAAATCTGCCGAAAATAATGCCTTAGACCCTATTGTTGGCAGAGAAACAGAAATAGAACGAATATCGCAAATACTAAGCCGAAGAAAAAAGAATAATCCTATCTTAATTGGCGAGCCGGGTGTAGGTAAATCGGCAATTGTAGAAGGCTTAGCACTTAGAATTACAAATAAAAAAGTTTCCAGAATATTATTCAACAAAAGAGTAATATCTTTAGATTTAGCCTCAATTGTAGCAGGAACAAAATATAGAGGACAGTTTGAAGAAAGAATGAAAGCAATATTAAACGAACTGCAAAAAAACGATGATATCATTCTTTTTATTGATGAAATTCACACCATAGTTGGTGCTGGTGGAGCAACAGGCTCGCTTGATGCTGCCAACATGCTAAAACCTGCACTTGCCCGTGGCGAAATTCAATGTATAGGAGCAACAACACTCGACGAATATCGTCAACACATTGAAAAAGATGGAGCTTTAGAAAGACGCTTTCAAAAAGTAATGGTAGAACCAACTAGTTTTGATGAAACCATAGAAATACTTAACAATATAAAAGACAGATACGAAGATCATCACACAGTAACATATACCGACGAAGCAATTAAAGCCTGTGTCTCTTTAACAGACAGATATATTAGCGATAGACTTTTGCCAGACAAAGCAATTGACGCTTTAGACGAGAGTGGCTCAAGAGTTCATATCACAAATATTGAAGTACCCAAAACTATAATTAAACTCGAAAAAGAGCTTGAAGAAATAAAAGCAAAAAAAATAGAAGCAGTAAAAAATCAGAAATTTGAAGAAGCTGCTCAAATGCGAGATCAAGAAAAACAAACTAATGTAGAAATTGAACACGCCAAGCAAAAATGGGAAGAAGAACTTACACTTAATCGTGAAATTGTTGATGAAGAGGAAGTTGCCGAAGTTGTTGCTATGATGACAGGTGTACCCGTAAAGCGTATTGCACAAAAAGAAAGTACTCGATTATTAAAAATGGCTGATGATATAAAAGCAAAAATTATTGGTCAAGACAAAGCTGTTGAGCAAATTGTGAAAGCAATACACCGAAACAGAGCAGGACTAAAAGACCCTAATAAACCAATAGGAACATTTGTTTTTCTTGGACCAACAGGTGTTGGTAAAACACAGTTAGCAAAAGAATTATCTGAATATTTATTCGATTCGGCAGATAGTTTAGTTAGAATAGATATGAGCGAATATATGGAAAAATTTGCCGTATCAAGATTAGTAGGAGCACCTCCAGGATATATAGGCTACGAAGAAGGCGGACAATTATCAGAAAAAGTTCGTAGAAAACCTTACTCAGTAGTGCTACTAGACGAAATGGAAAAAGCACACCCCGATGTATTTCATATTTTATTACAAGTTTTAGACGAAGGAAGATTAACCGATAGCTTAGGTCGTAAAATTGACTTTAGAAATACAGTAATTATAATGACATCTAATATTGGTTCAAGAGATTTAATCAACTATGGTCAAGGTGTTGGTTTCGATAGTAGTTCTAAAAAAGCAACAATGAATACTACAAAAAAAAGTATTATTGATAAAGCTTTAAGAAAAACTTTTGCCCCAGAATTTCTTAACAGAGTTGACGATATAATAATGTTTGAACATCTTGATAAAGACGCTATATACAAAATAATTGATATAGAATTAAAAGGACTTTATTCAAGAATTGAAGAACTTGGTTATAAAATTAAATTATCTACTGCCGCAAAAGATTTTATTACCGACAAAGGATACGACCCTAAATATGGTGCTAGACCTTTGAAAAGAGCTATTCAAAAATATTTAGAAAATAAAATGGCAGAAACAATTATTAAAGCAGAAATTTCTGAAGGCGATACAATTAATATAGGATATAGTAAAAAATCTGATGAAATTACTGTGAAAATATCTAAAGCCAATTAAAATATAATGAACTCCTATGCAAAATATTCTACAATTGCAATACAAATGATGGCAATAATTGCAGGAGGAACTTATGCCGGAATTAAATTAGATGAATATGCTGGTAATGATAATTTATTTACTGTAATATTATCCTTATCATCAGTGATAATTGCAATGTATTTGGCAATTAAAGATGTAATAAAATTCACAAATAAAAACAATAATTAAATTAATATGACAATAAAACAATTCTATATAAGTATTATTACATTTTTATCATTAGAATACATTTTTATATTTTTTATTTTACCAAATATTTATACCATACAATCTGAAAAAGAAATATTTATAATACCATTATTTGTTATTTTTATAGTAACACTTCAATATTATCTACTTCAAGTTAAAATAAAGAAAAACAAAGAAAATTTTATAGTCCCTTTTATTGCTATTTTTGGAGGCAAATTTTTATTTCTACTTTTTGCCTCTTTAATCTACATCTTGTATTTTTCTAAAAATAACACAGAATTTGTATTCTTCTTTTTTGTAAATTATTTCATCTCTATAATATTATCAATGAGTAGTTTAGCTCATGTGCTGAAAAACAAATAATAAATTTTATTAACATTATGCCATTTATCCTATGTTCGGTAAAAAAAAATCCTTAATTTTGTGCTTCCAAATTAGTTGATAAATAGAGTAAATTAATTGATACAAAGATGATTATAAGGTTTGCAACATTTTTAGTTATTATTTTATATACAAATATACTTTTTGCACAAAAGCATATTGAAACTCATAATAATGAAATCAAGCATGAAGTTGAAGAAAGCAACGCTCATCACGAAAGTAAAAAAGAAAAAATAGACCCAATAGAAGCCGTAATGGAACACATTGCCGACTCCTATGATTGGCACATAATTGATTATAATAACAAACCTATTAGTTTGCCATTGCCTATTATTATTTACAGTCAACATTCTGGATTTCACACATTTCTTTCATCTCGTTTTGAACATGGACATGCAGAATATAAAGGATTTAAAATTGCAAGCGAAGAAGAACATAAAGGAAAAATTGTAGAATTAATACAAAATGCAGATGGAAGCCAAAGCGAAGTTATTCCTTTTGACTTTTCAATAACAAAAAATGTAAGCTCAATGTTTATGTCAGCATTTTTATTATTATTAATATTTTTAACAGCAGCAAGAGCATATAAAAAACGAGGAAACGGAACACCAAAAGGATTTCAAGCATTTATTGAACCACTTATAGTTTTTGTAAAAGACGAAATAGCAATACCAAATATAGGAGAAAAAAAATACAAGAAATTTTTACCGTATTTACTAACCGTATTTTTCTTTATTTGGATAAATAATATGATAGGTTTAATACCTATTTTCCCTGGTAGTGCTAATCTCACGGGGAATATTGCAGTAACATTTGTTCTAGCAATATTTACAATGTTATTTGTTAACCTAAACGGAAACAAAAATTATTGGAGACATATTTTTGCTATGCCAGGAGTACCAGTAGTTTTATTACCAATTTTAACGGTAGTAGAAATAATAGGCGTTATAGCAAAACCATTTGCATTAATGATTCGTCTTTTTGCAAATATGTTAGCAGGGCATATAATTGTGCTTAGCTTAATATCATTAATATTTATATTTGGAACAGTATGGGTATCACCGATATCAGTAGTATTTGTTCTGTTTATGGATATATTAGAATTATTTGTTGCTGCCTTGCAAGCTTATGTATTTACAATCTTATCGGCACTATTTATAGGTTTAGCAGTACAGGAACATCATTAAAAAGAATTATTAATTATTAAATTTTATAAATATGAATGAAGTAATGTCATTAGTACCTTTAGCAGGTATGGGAGCAGGATTAGCAGCAATTGGAGCTGGTATAGGTATTGGTAGAATTGGTGGTTCAGCTTTAGAAGCTATCGCACGTCAACCAGAAGCTTATAGCAAAATCCAAACTACTATGCTTATTGCAGCTGCACTTGTAGAAGGTGTTGCATTATTCGCTGTTGTAGTAGCTATGATTAGCAAATAATGAATTAAAAGCTTAACAGTTTTTTATGCGGTTGGCATAAAAAACTGTTATTTTTGAATTTAAAAAGAATAAATTAATAATAAAATCTAAGTAAAATGGATTTAGTAACACCCGGATTTGGATTAGTGTTTTGGACAACAATAACATTTATATTTTTATTGTTGATACTAAAAAAATATGCATGGAAACCTATTGTAGATGCAGTTGATTCTAGAAACGAAAAAATAGAAGAATCGTTAAAAGCAGCCGACAAAGCCAGAGAAGAAATGGCTGAATTACATGCCGAAAACAAAAAAATACTCGAAGAAGCTAAAGAAGAAAAAAAGAATATTCTTGCCGAAGCATATCACACTAACCACGAGATAATTGCTAAAGCAAAAGTTGAAGCTCAGGTAGAAGCCGACAGAATATTAGAACACGCCAGAGCTACAATAGAAAGTGAAAAAAATATAGCTCTATCAGAAATTAAACATTTAATGGCTGATTTATCGGTTAATATTGCCAAAAAAGTTCTTCAAAAAGAACTTAGCGATGAAGCTAAACAAAGAGATTATATAGATAATATTCTTAAAGACATTAAATTAAATTAATATTTAATTTTATATTATGAATCACAGTCAAGTTGCAGTAAGATACGCAAAATCAATTTTTCTTTTAGCAGAAGAAAAAAATATTATTGATGAAATTAGAACCGACATTCAATTAATAGAAAGTTCATTTTCTGTATTTTCAGAATTAAAAGAAGCTATATATAATCCTGTGATTAATTCTTCGGTTAAAATTGATATTCTAACAAAATTATTTAAAAATAAAATAAATGAGTATTCTTTCAATTTTTTAATTCTAATACTAAAAAACAAAAGAGAAGAAAGTTTTATTGATATTTTTAGAAATTTTGATGATATTTATAGAAAATCGAAAAATATTCAAAAATCTACAATTACCTCTGTTAGCAAACTCGACACAGAAATTGTAAACGAAATAGTAAAAGCTTTAGAAAAAAGTTTTAATACAAATATCGAAGTTAAAGAAAAAACAAATCCTGATTTAATAGGAGGCGTCATTATACAAATTGAAGATAAAGAATACGATTTTAGTATTCTTGGCAAATTGCATAAAATCGACCTTGAAATGAGGAATGTAAGTATAAATATATAAAATAAATTAGATAAAATGGCTCAAATTAAACCTGCTGAAGTATCAGAGATATTAAAACAGCAATTAGAGGGTATTAATACTGAAACAAAATTGCAAGAAGTAGGAACTGTATTGCAAGTTGGTGATGGTATTGCTCGTATTTACGGTTTGACGCAAGTTCAAGCTAATGAGATGATTGAATTTGATAACGGAGTTAAAGGAATTGTTCTAAACCTTGAAGAAGACAATGTTGGAGCAGTACTTTTAGGAAATACCGAAGGCATCAAAGAAGGCGATGAGGTGAAACGATTAAACAGAATTGCTTCGATAAATGCCGGAGAAGGCGTACTTGGTCGTGTTATCAACACAATTGGAGAACCTATTGATGGCAAAGGAGCTATCGAAGGAGAATTATTTGAAATGCCATTAGAAAGAAAAGCTCCAGGAGTAATTTATCGTCAACCTGTAGATGAGCCTCTTCAAACAGGCTTGAAAGCTGTTGATGCAATGATACCAATTGGTAGAGGACAACGTGAATTAATTATTGGCGACCGTCAAACAGGAAAAACTGCAATTGCAATTGATACAATTCTTAACCAAAAAGAATTTTACGAAAAAGGCGAACCAGTATATTGTATTTATGTAGCAATCGGACAAAAAGGTTCTACAGTAGCAAATATAGCAAAAATTATTGATGACCACGGAGCTTCTGCATATACAACAATTGTTGCTGCAAACGCTTCTGACCCTGCTGCACTGCAATTTTACGCTCCAATGGCAGGTGCTGCAATTGGCGAATATTTTAGAGATACAGGTCGTCCGGCATTAATTATATATGATGATTTATCGAAACAAGCGGTTTCTTATCGTGAGGTTTCTCTTTTACTTCGTCGTCCACCAGGACGTGAAGCATATCCAGGAGATGTATTTTATCTTCACTCTCGTTTATTAGAACGTGCTGCAAAAATCATTAATAATGATAAAATTGCTGCCGAAATGAATGATATACCAGCATCATTACAAGGTAAAATAAAAGGTGGAGGTTCTTTAACTGCACTACCAATTATCGAAACACAAGCGGGTGATGTGTCTGCTTATATTCCTACAAACGTAATTTCTATTACTGATGGGCAAATATTCTTAGAATCAGATTTATTTAACTCTGGTATTCGTCCTGCAATTAACGTAGGTATTTCGGTATCGCGTGTAGGTGGTAATGCTCAGATTAAATCTATGAAAAAAGTAGCAGGAACATTAAAACTAGACCAAGCACAATATCGCGAATTAGAGGCATTCTCTAAATTTGGTTCAGACCTTGATGCAGCTACAAAAGCTGTACTTGATAAAGGTTCTAAAAACGTAGAGCTACTTAAACAAGGACAGTATTCTCCTGTTAGAGTAGAGAAACAAGTAGCAGCACTTTATTGTGGAGTAAAAGGTTTGTTATCAGATGTTCCTGTTAATAAAATAGGCGAATTTGAAACTGCTTTTGTTAATGAATTAGAAAGAAAAAACAAAGAAATATTAGACCAATTAGCACAAGGAAAATATACTGATGAAGTAACAAAAGTATTAGATAGTGTTGCTAAAACTGTTGCAGAAGATTTTAAAGCATAGTATAAAAAAAATATTAAATGGCTAATTTAAAAGAAATACGTACGAGAATTTCATCTGTTTCTTCAACAATGCAGATTACAAGTGCCATGAAAATGGTTTCTGCGGCTAAGTTAAGAAAAGCACAAGATTCTATTACAAATTTTAAACCTTATGCAGAAAAACTACAATCTGTATTATCAGATTTAAGTGGAAACCAAACAGAAGAAATAATATATGCTAAAATTAGAGAAGAAAAGAAAATATTAATTGTTGTTGTTTCTTCTAACAAAGGACTTTGTGGAGCATTTAATGCAAATGTTGCAAAAAAAGCTATGACTATTGCCGATGAAAATAAAAGTAGTACAATAGAATATGCTGCCATTGGTAAAAAAGCTGCTGACTTTCTTAAATATAAAGGTGCTGATATTACCAAATCTTATAATGAAATTTATGAGGATTTAAGTTTTGATAATAGTGCTAGTATTGCAGAAGAAATTATGAAATCTTTTGTAACAGGAGAATACGACAAAATATATCTTGTTTATAATAGTTTTAAAAATGCTGCTTCGCAAATTATAATGGCAGAACAATACTTGCCTATTATTGCAAATAATGACTTATTGCAAATAAATCATGATTATATTTTTGAACCAAATAAACAACAAATATTAAATCATGTAATTCCTATTGCTCTAAAAACACAAGTTTATAAAGCAATAATAGATTCTTTTGCATCGGAACACGGAGCAAGAATGACCGCAATGCACAAAGCTACCGACAATGCTAACGAGTTGGTTAAAGAACTTACTCTTACATACAACAAAGCACGTCAGGCAGCTATTACTAACGAAATATTAGAAATTGTTGGTGGGGCAGAAGCTCTTAACAATTAAAATATTATTCACAATTTAGTAAGTCCTTCAATTTTTTTTTGAGGGACTTTCTTTTTTTATAAAAAGTTGAGATAGAAAATAATAATAATGTACTTTTGTAAATAAATATTTTATGTGATGGAATTAAAAGAATTTATACAAAACGAATTAAAAGAATTATTGTTTAAAACTGTAAGCTTTGAAGAAAAATTAATTAGCACAAGAACCCTTGATTCAATTACACTTATAGACTTAATTGTAGCTATTGAAGATTTTGCTGATATTACTATTCCTACCGCAGATGTAAATCAAGATAATTTTGATACAATAAATAGTATGAGTGAATATATTAAATCATTAAAATAATAATGTTAAAAAAAGTATTTATAAAAAATATTATACCATTAATTATCTCGCTAACATTTGGTTATTATATTTACACAAAATATTTAATCACAATAAATACAAATAATAAACAAACAGAAATCTCTAAAATTAATAAGAATAAAACTTATAGTTTTGTAAATTATAAAAAGGATAATGCCTTAATCAGTATAATTTCTGCACTAAAATCAAAAAACACGGTATTATTAATAGGATCATCAGAACTACGTACAAAACCTACTAAGTATAATGCCCGACCAGATTTGTTTTTTGAAAAAAATAAAAAAAAAATATCAGTTGTTGCAATTGGACATGATGGAAATCAATGTTTGTCAATATACACTCAACTTTTAGCTTTAAATAATTATATAAAAAATGCTAAAATATCAATAATTATTTCTACTGGGTGGTTTGAAGGACATTGTGCTTACGGAACTTCATTAGATAGATTCTTAGAATATAATAATGAAAAATTTATCCGTAAAATATATAATGACACTACAATACCAAATAAATTTAAAAATTATTTATCTAAATATATTTATAATAATTATAATGATTTAATTTTCCCTTCAATATTATATAAAGATATTATTTGTAAATACAAATCCGATATATTTATTGGAAATAAAATAACAATGTTACCTTTATTAGAATATTATAAATATAACAACGATAATGATACTATTTCATTAATTAATGAAGAATTAATATTTAATTACGATATCAAGCTAAATAATAATAATAAAATTAATTGGGATAGTTTATTAACTAATTCTAAAAAATACCAAGATTCTATATCAACAAACAATACTTGGGGAATATCTAATGATTATTATGAAACTAGAATAAATGGTCATATTTCTTATGAAAAAATTAATAATATTGATAGAAATATTGAATTAAAAGACTTTAAGATGCTTCTAAAATTGTTTAAATATTACAAAGTAAAAGCATCTTTTATAATTCAACCGTTAAACCCATTTGCTTATGGAAACCTAAAAGATTACAAGCCAATTATTAATGAAATAACAAATGAAATAGACAAAAACGGCTATCCTTATAAAAATATGTTTGTATACGATACACTAAAATACGAGAAAGGGACATTGACAGATATAATGCATTTTGGAGAGTATGGTTGGTTTAAAGTAGATAAATTTTTAATAGATACATATGAAAAATAATATATATTTAAAGGCATTATTAAATATAGTAGTTTATTCTGCTATTATTGTAAGTTTATTGTATTTACAAGAAACTAAAAGCGATGAAGGTTCAAAGTCTAAAACTAAATTTGTATATCAACAGTTTTAAATGATACTACCTTTTGCAAATATCGAATATTATATAATAGCTTTTTTGACTATTATTTTATTATTATTGGGAAAAATATTTTTTAGAAAATATATTACTTATAATACCATATTACTATTATTAAGTGTTTTGTTTATTGTGTTCTATTATCCAAAACCAATTCATATAGCTATATTCGTAATATATTCATATTTAATACATTACGTATTTAACAATATTGTAAAAGCAAAGAATAAATTAATTGGTACAATACTACTGCTTTTACCAATGATACTTGTAAAAGCAGGAATAAAAATTCATTCTTATCCATACGAATTAAGTCATTGGATGTCATTTGCAGGATTATCATACATTAGTTTTAGAATTGTTAGTATATATATTGAAAGCAAACCAGAAAGTAAACCGATAAATATTCTTAAATATTTAAGTTTTATATTATTTACACCAACATTATTAATTGGACCTATTGATAGATTTAATAGATTTTCAAAAGATTTAGAAAACGGATATTCAAATATTAATATAAAAAACTTTACTAAAGCTTGGGATTCTCTAGTATTAGGAATAGTGTATAAATATATTTTTGCAGAAATAATTAACAGATATTGGCTAAACTATTTCCCTGCTGATAGTATAACTATAATTAATATGGCAGGTAATATGTATGGATATTACTTATATTTATTCTTCGATTTTGCCGGTTATTCGGCAATGGCAATAGGTATTGGTAAAATGATGGGCATTAATGTACCAATAAATTTTGATAAGCCATTTTTAGCAAGAAACCCACAAGACTTTTGGCGGCGATTTCATAAAACTCTTGGCGATTGGTTACGAGATTACTTTTTTATGCCTTTTTATAAATATTTTACAAAAAAGAAAAGTTTAAAAAAGCACCCACTATTCAGACAAAATATTGCTTTATTCTCAACATTCTTATTAATGGGAATATGGAATGGATTTAGTAAGAATTTTATTTTAAGTGGAATTATATTTGCTTTTTACTCAGTAGTTCACAATTCATATATACACTATTCTCGTAAAGTAGGATATGATATTTTTTTTAAAAATTTAGATGAAAAATATGTAAAATGGCTTTCCATTTTTATTATGTTTAACCTTGCCGCTTTTTCTATTTATATATTTAGTGGCAGATTTCCATATTTGTAAATTATGAGATTTGATTTTATAAAAAATAATTTTGCCGACCTAAACAAAAATACTGATAAATTAGCAATATCAGGAAGTGATAGAGATGTGTTGTGGCAACAACTTTATGAGAATATAATTAGTTTAGAAAATTTATATAAGCAATTAAATATTCCAAAAGGACATTTAGTAATGATATATGGACACAAAGAAAGTTTTTATGCCCAATCGATATTATCATTAATAAAATCTGATATTCCTTATGTGCCTATTGATGAGATATATCCAATTGAAAGGATTAAAAAAATAAAAAACATAACAGGTAGTCAAGTATTAATTAATTGCACAAACAAAAAAATAGAAGTTGATTTTGCAATCGAAATAAATTCAGATTTACAAATTAAGAAGAAATTTACACCTAATTATAAAAATAATATTTTTTACAATTCAAGTAATCCGTTAAGGTATGTAATGTTTACATCAGGTTCTACCGGTGAACCTAAAGGTGTGCAAATATCAAATAATAATATTTTAAGTTTTTTAGATTGGATAAAAAAAGATTATAATTATTCAACTAATGATGTTTTTATGAATCAATCACCTTTTACTTTTGATGTTTCATTATATGATATATTAAGTTCTTTTATGTTAGGAGCTTCCGTATTATTGGTAAGTAGAAAATTGGCATCAAATAATGAAGAGTTTTTAAACAAACTTAAAAAATATAATATAAGTGTATGGACATCTACACCATCGTTTGTGTATATCTATTTAAGAAATAAAGATTTTAATATTGACTACCTTCCTAAATTAAAAACATTTGTTTTTGCAGGAGAAATTTTATCTACTAAAATTGTAGATTCATTACATAAAAAATTTAATATTCCAAAAGTAATAAATGCTTACGGACCAACCGAAGCAACTATAACAACAACTTGGATTAATATAACTCCTGAGTTATTAAAAACAATATCTAAAATGCCTATTGGTTATCCAAAAAGAGATTGCAAAATATTAATTGATAATAAAGAAGAAAAAGCAAATAAAGAAGGCGAAATAATTATTGTTGGAAATCACGTTTCAATAGGATATTTCAAAAACAAAAAATTAACATCTTCCAAATTTTTTAAATACAAGAATCAACAAGCATTTCGCACAGGAGATTTAGGATTTATTGAAAATAATATTGTTTATTACACAGGAAGAAATGATGATTTAATTAAATTTCACGGATATAGAATTGAATTAGGGGAAATTGATACGCAAATAAATAATGTGGATTTTGTAGATGAAACAGTAACTATTGCATTAAAAAGAAATGATGAGGTAAAAAGAATAATTAGTTTTGTTATTTTAAAAGATAAGACAAATATTTTAAATTATAAGCAAAAAATAATAACTAATATAGAAACTAAAATACCTTCATATATGATACCTGGCGATATTGTAGCAATAAAACAATTTCCGGTAAATGCAAATCATAAAATTGATAAACAAAAATTAACCGATATTTACAAAAATATATAATCACTATCTTGATTGATTATTAGTCAATAAATAATATTAACTTTGTATAAAAAAAATGATACCATTTTCGCCACCACACATAAAACAAGAAGCAATTGATGAAGTTGTTGATACACTTAAATCTGGTTGGATTACAACAGGACCAAAAACAAAGCTTTTTGAGAAAAAGATTAGTGAATATTGCCAAAACAGAAAAACACTCTGTGTTAGTTCTGCAACTTTTGGTTTAGAAATTATTCTACGTTGGTTTGGAGTTAAAGAGGGCGACGAAGTAATAATTCCTGCATATACATACACTGCAACAGCAAATACAGTAATACACACAGGAGCAAAAATAGTGATGGTTGATATTAATAAAAACGATTTTAATATTAATATAGAAAATATAAAAAAAGCTATTACTTCTAAAACAAAAGTTATTATCCCTGTTGATATTGCCGGTTTGCCAGCCAATTACGAGGCAATAAATAATTTAGTTAAGGACAAAGAAATACAAGAAATATTTTCTGCTAATTCTGAAATACAAAAAAAACTATCACGTATTTTAGTTTTAAGCGATGCCGCACACTCATTTGGTGCAGAATATAAATTGAAAAAAACAGGTATGCTTACAGATATTACTGTTTTTTCATTTCACGCAGTAAAAAATATTACAACTGCCGAAGGTGGTGCTATTTCTTTTAATCTACCAAATCAATTTGATGTTGAAGAGATTTATACCAAAATAAACACATTAAGTTTACACGGACAAAGCAAAGACGCACTTGCGAAAACACAAATTGGAGCTTGGAAATATGATGTTATTGATGCCGGCTACAAAGGTAATATGACTGATATACAAGCATCTCTTGGCTTGGTTGCACTAAAATATTACGAAATTGATAATCTGCCAAAACGAAAAGAAATAATGGAAGAATATCAAAAAGCATTTTCTAAAACCAGTTGGGCAGAATTACCTATTATCGACGATAATACTCGAAAAACATCATATCATATTTATATGCTGAGAATTAAGAATATTTCTGAAGAAAAAAGAGACGCAATAATACAAGAAATTTTTAAACAAGAAGTTTCTGTAAATGTGCATTTTCAACCATTACCAATGCTTAGTGCATATAAAGAACGAGGTTTTAATATTACTGATTATCCCATTGCTTACGATAATTATTCTCGTGAAATTTCTTTGCCTGTTTATCAAGATTTAACAAAAAAACAAATTAAAATAATTATTAATGCCGTAATTTCATCAGTAAATAAAATTTTGTTTTGATACGCTTATTCGACATATTATTTTCAATTTTGGGTTTAACAATACTTTCTCCCTTCCTTTTTATTTTATCTATTGCAATAATTATCGAAAGTAAAGGCGGTATTTTTTATTTGCAAACAAGAGTGGGGAAAAACAATAAAGATTTTAAGCTTTACAAATTTCGTTCGATGCAAATAAATTCTGACAAAAAAGGATTATTAACCATAGGCGATAAGGATAACAGGATTACAAAAGTTGGTAAATTTATCAGAAAATATAAATTAGACGAATTGGCTCAACTTTTAAATGTTATAAAAGGCGATATGTCGCTTGTAGGTCCACGTCCTGAGGTTAGAAAATATGTTGATTTGTATAATAAAAAACAATTAAAAGTTTTATCTGTAAAGCCTGGTGTAACCGATTATGCATCAATAGAATATAGAAATGAAAACGAAATATTAGCAAAGTCTGATAACCCCGAAAAAGATTATATAGAAGAAGTTATGCCGTATAAATTAGAACTAAACATGAAGTTTATTAATGATAGAAGTTTATATAATTATTTTAAAATAATATTTATAACAATTTTTAGGATTATTATTTAAAAATATGTTTAATAATATTTAGCAATAACTAAAAAATCATTAATTTAGCATCATTAAAATAAAGTAAAAATTAAATAAGCAATAAATTATGAATATTCCAGCAGATTTAAAGTACACAAAAGACCACGAATGGTTAAAATTAGACGGTAATGTAGCAACAGTAGGAATTACCGATTTTGCACAAAACGAACTTGGTGATGTAGTTTTTGTTGAAGTAGAAACCGAAGGTGAAACACTTGACAAAGAAGAAACATTTGGTACAATTGAAGCAGTAAAAACTGTTTCGGATATGTTTATGCCAATTGGTGGTGAGGTAGTAGAGTTTAATTCAGCTCTTGAAGATAATCCTGAATTAATTAATACAGATCCTTATGAAAAAGGTTGGATTATAAAAATTTCTGTAGCAAACGCTGATGAAATTAACGAACTTTTATCTCCAGAAGATTATAAAGCACAAATTGAAGGATAATAAGCTTTTTTAAAACAAAATTTAAGCTGTCTTTAGACAGCTTTTTTTTATTTAAATTTACAATATTTTGATATTAATACAAAAAATTGTAAATTAGTTTTTTTTTAATTTAAAACATAAATAATTATGGTAAACAAAGTAATTTTACTAGGAAATGTGGGTAAAGACCCAGAAGTTAAGTACTTCGATAATGATGTAGCAGTTGCATCATTTTCATTAGCAACATCAGAAACTTATAAAGATAAGTCTGGGCAAAAGCAAACAAAAACAGAATGGCACAACATTACTGCTTGGAGAGGTTTAGCAAAACTTGCCGAAAATTATATTAAAAAAGGAACTCAACTTTATATAGAAGGTAAAATCACAACTCGTTCTTGGGACGACAAAGATGGTAACAAAAGATATACCACCGAAATTGTTGCAAATAGTATTCAAATGCTAGGCAAAAAAGACAGTGCTAGTACTGCAACAGCAGCACCCACCCCTTCTGTAGATGAAGCACCACAAGATACAGGTTTAGGCGATGGAGCAACTGACGATTTGCCGTTCTAAAAATATTAGGTTAATTTAAATAACTTAATACAAATGCCTTTGTAAAATATTGTATTTTTGCAAAGGCATTTTTTATAAATAGATTTTATGATAGAAGAAAAAAAGAAAGTAACAGAAATATCAGATTTAGGAGAATTTGGATTAATTGAATATTTAACAAAAAATATAAAATTAAAAAACAAAAGTTCTATTTATGGGGTAGGCGATGATGCAGCAGTTATTAACACAAAATTATACCAAGTAGTAACAACCGACTTATTGGTTGAGGGAATACATTTTGATTTAATGTACACACCATTAAAACACCTTGGTTATAAATCTGTAATTGCAAATATTTCTGATATTTATGCAATGAATGCTAAACCAAAACAAATAACCGTTTCTATTGCAATATCAAGTAAATTTAGTTTAGAAAATGTAAACGACCTTTATTCAGGTATTTATCTTGCTTGCGAAAGATATGGAGTAGATGTAATTGGAGGCGATACATCATCGTCTGTAACAGGTTTGTTAATTAGCATTACTGCAATTGGCGAAGTTGAAAATAAAAATAAAATTGTTTACAGAAACGGTGCTAAAACAAACGACCTTATTTGTGTATCGGGCGATTTAGGTGCTGCATATATGGGTCTGCAACTTTTAGAAAGAGAGAAGAAAGTTTTTATAGAAACCGGCACGCAACAGCCAGATTTAGACGGATATGATTATGTTTTAGAACGCTTTTTAAAACCCGAAGCAAGAAAAGAAATTATTGAAATTCTTGATGATTTAAAAATTATACCTACTTCAATGATTGATATCTCTGATGGTTTATCGTCGGAATTAATGCACATTTGCACACAATCTAAACTTGGTTGTAATATTTATGCCGATAAAATCCCTATTGATTTAACAACCATAAATATTGCCGAAAAATTTAATATAGAATCAATGATTCCTGTATTAAACGGAGGCGAAGATTACGAGCTTTTATTTACTGTATCAATTGCTGATTTCGAGAAAATTAAAGACAGAAAAGAAATTAAGATTATTGGTAATATTACAGAAGAAAGCAATGGACGCAATATTGTAACCGATGATGGTACTGCAATAAAATTGCAAGCACAGGGTTGGCAACAAACATTTAAAGAAGAAGATAATGAAAATTAAAACAGCAGAATTTGTAATAAGTAATACTGATATAAAAAAATGTCCTGACGATAATTTGCCAGAATATGCTTTTATAGGAAGATCAAATGTTGGGAAATCTTCTTTAATAAATATGCTTACCGAACGTAAATCGTTAGCTAAAATTTCATCAACACCCGGTAAAACACAGCTGATAAATCATTTTATTATAAATGATAATTGGTATTTAGTAGATTTACCCGGTTATGGCTATGCTAAAGTTTCTAAAACAAATAGAAAAAAATTCGAGAAATTTATTTGGGATTATATAGAAAAAAGAAAACAACTAATAAATCTTTTCGTTTTAATAGACTCAAGACACGAACCTTTAAACATAGATATTGAGTTTATGAATAAACTAGGACAAAAAGGAATTCCTTTTTCAATAGTTTTTACAAAAACTGATAAATTATCGAGCTCTAAACTTTCTAAAAACCTTAATGCTTACAAAAAGAAACTTTTAGTTAGCTGGGAAATTTTGCCTAAAATATTTTCTACTTCTTCAATCTCTAAAATCGGCAGATTAGAGATTATAAATTATATTGATGAAATTAGTAAAAATATAAAAGCTAAGAATTAGGCAGTGTAGTTTACCGCATGGTTACCAATTAAGTTAAAAATCTATTTTTTCTAATTCTAAAATACCCATATCTGCTTTAAAAATATACTTATCAAACATATCTTTTTTAAAATTAAAAATATAAGATTTTCCCTCTAAAGGAACAAAATTACTATCACTAATTGTTTTGTCAACTAAAAATGGTTTGTACGAAATAGACTGATATTCTAAATCAATATTTTTTAAATCAGCTGTTGTTATATTAGATTGTTTATCAGCTAAATAATATTTTATTTCTTTGGCAAATTTAAGTTTTGTCATTTTTGGTGCAGATATTTCAAAATTTGAATATTTATCGTTTGAATATAGGTGGAAAATCCCATCTGCATTTGAATATGTATTTGAGCCTATTCCAAAATAGTTTGTCCAACCTCTAATAACTGCACCTTCAACAGGATTGTTATCTTCATCAACAATTTTTCCGGATAATACATAGTTTTTATATCCTAACATATTATAATAATTTGACATACAAGGACAATCAAAATTTGGTTTATATTTGTTAAGGTTTTTAAATTCGTAAGCCACAGGCTTTAGTGTTCCTAAAATGCAATATGTGCTATCTTTTGTATAAGTTTTTCCTTTATGATTCATTATACTTGTATAATTGTGCTCAAAACCTCCCCAATTTACATCTTGAAAAGACCACCAAGCAAGACCAAGTCCACCACAATTAACAGTACGCCTATACACTTCTTTTAAAAACTGAGTTTGTTCAGTATAACTTATAGAATCATTGTCAGCAGGAAGTGCTGTTTCTCCTATCATCCAAGGTTTTTGTGTGTATTTACTATACCAGTATATTTCGTTAGGAACTCTTAATGGTTGATATGTATGAAAAGCTAAAAAATCAACAGGCAGAATTGCAGGGTCCCATTCAAAAACTTCTATAGGTTCAGAAAATCCAATAGTCATCATTTGATTTGGAGCGTTTTCTATCATCATTTCTTTCCAATGTTCAACAATTTCTAAGGCAGACTCTTTTGTTCGTTTTCTATCATCAGATTTTAAATCTTTATTGTCAAAATAGAGTGGTTCATTTATAAAATCATACGCAAAAATAGTAGGGTTGTCTTTAAATTCTTTGAATAAACTTATTGTGAAATCTTCAAGTTCTTTATCATTTATAGGTGCTTTTAAAAGTACCATTACTCTTAAATCTAAATCATCAGCTATTTTTAAAAACTGTTTAAATACAGAAAATATAATTTTATAATTATCTTTTTTAATTTCTAAATGCTCATTTTTATGCTTGTAAACCATAAAAAATGGTTTTTTTTCACTTGTGTTGATACTATTTAATCCTATCAACCTTATTGAGTTAAATCCAAGCTCTTTAATAAGTTGCAAATGTCCTTTTAAAACAATTAAAGAACTATCAACAGTATTACCTTCAAAATCATTTGGACTTTCATAATCTTTTATGCTTGATAAAACATATTCATTATCTATTTTTCTAATACTTACAGAATAATTTAACATTAAAGGGAAAAATGTTGTATCGTTTATTTTAAATTTATTGTTTTGAAGATAAACAAAATTGTTGTTTTTTAAATATTCTATGTCTTGTTTAAAATCTTTTTTGTTTGTACAAGTGCAAACCAGAAGGGATAATAAGGTAATGTATAATAATTTCTTCATGCATTTAATTTATAATAAACGCCAAATGTAAATATTTTTTATTAAAGTTTAACCTAATTTTACACATAACTGTTTGAAAAGAATAAATTAGGGTCTGCTGAAAAGCTCTGAGGTGTATTAGATTTTTATTTTCTGAAATGCA
>CAZRWZ010000012.1:0-21527 GCA_964603745.1 uncultured Bacteroidaceae bacterium
AATCTTTTAATGCTAAAATTAAACATTTCTCAACTAAACCACTATGAACTACAAGTCCATAGATTTAATCTACGAATAAAAAAGGTCTAGTTTCTAATATCTTTTTTAATTTTTTAGAAGCTAAAAGCAAGATGCACTAAGTGCATAGTTTTAACTCTCTCTCTCTCTCTCTCTCTCTCTGAGATCAATAAGTTGGTGGTCAACCCTCTCCAATCGGACTATTGAACCCGAAGAACGGGTTATGTATTCATGGTTGCACCAAACTCAAAACAAATATAGTATATATTTGAAAACAAAAGAGTTAAACGTGTAAACAATGTTTTTTAGAAGGATATTTAAATGAAAATTCAATTGTCGCAAAATTTGTGATAGTTAAAAATAAAATGATTTAAAACAATTAGTTTTTGTAGATACAAAGAAAATTGAAGCAATAGATTTTAGTTCTAATTTTTATTGGTTAGATGATTATGTTTTTGATGTTGAATTAATAATTTTTGAAGCTAACAATAAGTTAAACTCATTAATTAAAGTAAATTAAAAAAACTTAAATGAGCTTGAAAGAATTTTGAAAATTATCAATTCATCAGACAGTGACTGACGAATTGCAAAACATAACAATATTATTTTCCACAAATAATCAATTTTTCTTTTTAAGCTCTGTATAAATTAGTACTTTTGAAAGGATACAAATGAACAGTTAAAATGTATGTCAAAATTTAACGAAGATACAAGAGTTAAAATACCGTCAATACTGCATTTAGTAAGGCTTGGATATGAATACCTTTCTTTAAAAGATGCTGTTTGGGACATTAACACTAATATATTCACCGATATTTTTGAAAAAAGCATTCTAAGAATAAACCCAAACTTAGAAAAAGGAGAAATAAAGAAAATATACGAAGAAACTGCTTTATTATTAGACAATGAAGATTTAGGAAAAGCATTTTACGAAAAAATTACTCAAACATCAGGTGTAAAATTAATCGACTTTGAAAATTTTGATAACAACAGCTTTAATGTAGTTACCGAATTAACCTACAAAAACGGAGACGATGAATTTAGACCAGATATAATTCTGCTAATAAATGGAATGCCTTTAGTATTTATTGAGGTTAAAAAACCCAATAATCTAGATGGAATACAAGCTGAGCATAAGCGAATAGCGACTCGCTTTCAGAATAAGAAATTCAGAAAGTTCATCAATATTACTCAATTAATGGTGTTCTCTAATAATATGGAATACGATGATAGCACATCGGTTCCGCTACAAGGAGCTTTTTATTCTTCAACATCTTACAACAAACCTGTTTTTAATTACTTTAGAGAAGAAGAAAATTTAGATTTAGCTAGTATTCTAAAACCAGAGGATTCAGAAATAGAAACGATTGTACTAAAGGATAATAATTTAGTATCAATTAAAAATCAAGCTGAATTTTTAACCAATAAAGACCCTAATAAACCAACAAATCGTATCAGTACTTCATTGTTTATGAGGGATAGACTGGCTTTTCTTCTTCAATACTCAATAGCTTATGTAAAGGACAGAAAAGGTTTGCAAAAGCATGTAATGAGATATCCTCAGATATTTGCAACCAAAGCAATTGAGAAAAAATTAGATGCTGGTCTGAAAAAGGGAATTATTTGGCACACCCAAGGAAGTGGAAAAACAGCTCTTGCATACTATAATGTTAAACATCTAACCGATTATTATCAGAAAAAATCTATTATACCTAAGTTCTATTTTATTGTTGATAGAATAGATTTATTAATACAAGCAGGAAGAGAATTTAAAGCAAGAGGCTTAACTGTACACAATATAAACTCTCGTGATGAATTTGCTAGAGATATAAAATCTACCTCTGTAATACATAACAGTTCGGGGAAAGCCGAAATTACAGTAGTAAATATTCAGAAGTTTAAAGACGATCCATATGTTGTTCGTAATACCGATTATAATGTAAATATTCAGCGAATATATTTTATGGATGAAGTTCATAGAAGTTATAATCCGAAAGGAAGTTTTTTGGCAAACCTGAATGAGTCCGATCCAAATGCGATAAAGATAGGTTTAACAGGAACACCACTGTTAGGAACAGATTACAACTCTCGTTCATTATTTGGAGAGTACATACATAAATACTATTATAACTCTTCTATTGCCGATGGCTACACGCTAAGGCTAATAAGAGAAGAGATTGAAACAAGCTACAAGCTATCATTACAAGAGGCTTTAAAAGAGATAGAAATATTAAAAGGTGATGCAGACAAACGCGTAATATATTCTCACGAGAAGTTTGTAGAACCAATGCTAAAATATGTGGTTGAAGATTTTGAGCGTAGCCGTATCTCAATGAATGACAATTCTATTGGAGGAATGGTAGTGTGCGATTCATCTGACCAAGCAAAGAAAATGTATGAGATTTTCCAAAGCACTTATGCCGAAAAAGAAGAGGCGATTTTAGATGTAGCTGCAGAACCAAGAGTATCTTATTCTGATAAAAAAACAAGTGAGCGAAAAGTAAAATCTGCGGCATTAATACTGCACGATATAGGCACTAAACAAGAACGAAAAGATTGGGTAGAAGATTTTAAAGACGGTAAGTTCGATTTATTATTTGTTTATAATATGTTGCTCACCGGTTTTGATGCACCAAGAATGAAGAAGCTTTATATCGGAAGGATAATTAAAGCACATAATTTATTACAGACTTTAACGCGTGTAAACAGAACCTATAAAGATTTTAGATTTGGTTATGTGGTAGATTTTGCCGGGATTGAGTCTCAGTTTAAGAAAACAAGTCAAGATTACTTTAACGAGTTGCAGAATGAGTTGGGAGATGAACTTCAATCTTACTCAGATTTATTTTTAACCGAGGAAGAAATAACAAAACAAATAGCTGAGATAAAAGATATACTATTTCATTTTGATATAACGAATGCTGAGAATTTTTCATCACAAATAACAGAAATTTCTGATAGACATAAAATGTTAGAGATTACAAAGGCTTTAAATAATGCAAAGAGTTTGTACAACCTAATTCGCTTGTCTGGAAATTACGAAATGTTAGAAAAATTGGATTTTCATAAATTGACAATCTTATCTCGTGAAGCCAATAATCACTTAGCATTGATTAATACCAAAGAAGCCCTCGAAAATAATGTAGATACTACAAATCTTTTAAATGTAGCCTTAGAAGATGTCTTATTCACTTTTACCAAAGTTAAAGAAGAAGAAATGGTTTTGGCGGATAAATTAAGAGAAACGCTGCAAAGAACCAGAGAAATGTTGGCCGGTAATTTCGACCAAAAAGATCCTGAATTTATATCTTTAAAAGAAGAATTAGAACGCTTGTTTAAAAAGAAGAACTTGGCAGAGGTTGATGCCAACGAAATGAAAGAGAATATTGATGCTTTAGATACAATTTACGATAAAGCAAAAGAGCTTGAACGAAAGAACCAGCTTTTAAGAGCCAAATACGATAACGACGAAAAATATACTCGTTTGCATAAGCGATTAATGGAAAAAGATCCATTAACGGAAAGTGAAGCTAAACTTTTTGAAGCACTTCAGAGTTTAAAGCACGAGATAGATGCTCATGTATTACAAAATTCTAAAATGTTAGATAACGAGAGTTATGTAGAAAAAATGATGATGAAAATTGTGATTAGCGAATTGCATAAAAAACACCATTTGAATTTAAATCCTGAAAAGACAAGACGGATTAATAATTTACTAGTAAAAGAATATTTAAACGAATACAACGGAAGAGTAGCAGTATAGCGAATATTCCGATATAAAATAGAATATGACAGGAACAGTAGAGTTTGAGAAACAAACCAAAGAGTTGATAGACGGTTTAAAAAGCGTTTGTGCAAA
The DNA here is from genome assembly GCA_964603745.1 of uncultured Bacteroidaceae bacterium. Taxonomy (GTDB): domain Bacteria; phylum Bacteroidota; class Bacteroidia; order Bacteroidales; family JAFGXI01; genus CAZRWZ01. The sequence continues at coordinate 3,878 of CAZRWZ010000012.1, forward strand.
TTATGGTTTAGGGAACGACGGGAACGAGTTTAAAATAATAACACAAGTATTTCTTTATAAGTTTATGAACGATAAGTTTGTTCACGAAATAAAGAAAATAGACGATAAGATTGCAAATGCCGATAATTGGGAAGAGGCATTATTAAAATATAGCGATGATGACTACCAAATGTTAGAAATGCAGTTAGATGAGAATACAGCTCGATTAAAACCGGAGCATTTTATATCTAATTTATTTCAACGACAAAACGAAAACAATTTTGCTACTATTTTTGATGATACCTTATTGAGTATTGCCTCGCTAAACAGCGACCTTTTTTCAGTACTGACCGATGGAGGCGAAAAAATTGTGCTGTTCGAGAATATTAGTAAATATGTTACCGACAAAAGAGATGAATTTTCGAAGGCAATTATTAATAAACTAATCAATTTTAGTTTTGAGAATATCTTTCACGAAAAGTTCGATTTTTATGCAACTATTTTCGAATATCTAATAAAAGATTACAATACAAATAGTGGAGGGAAATATGCCGAATACTTTACACCTCATACTGTGGCAAAAATTATGGCACGATGCCTTGTGCAAGGCGATGTTCAAGATGTAACTTGTTACGACCCATCGGCAGGTTCGGGAACACTATTAATGAACTTAGCACACGCTATTGGCGAAGATAAATGTACCATTTATTCGCAAGATATTTCTCAAAAATCTTCGAATTTATTAAGGTTAAATTTAATATTGAACGATTTGGTACATTCTATACCAAATATTGTAAAAGGGAATACTATTTTAGATCCTTATCATAAAGAAAATGGGGAACTAAGAAAATTCGATTATATTGTAAGTAACCCACCTTTTAAACTCGATTTTTCTGATTATAGAGAAGATTTAGATACCAAAGAAAACAACGAACGCTTTTTTGCGGGTGTACCAAAAGTACCAGCTAAGAAAAAGGAATCAATGGCGATATACCTAATGTTTTTGCAGCATATTATATATTCTTTAAAAACAAATGGAAAAGCGGCAGTAGTTGTACCAACAGGTTTTATTACAGCACAATCGGGTATTGATAAAAAAATACGCCAAAAACTAATTGACAGTAAAATGTTGGCAGGTGTGGTAAGTATGCCAAGTAATATTTTTGCTACAACAGGTACCAATGTTTCTGTTTTGTTTATGGATAAAAACAATACCGAAGATGTGGTACTAATTGATGCCTCTAATCTTGGCGAAACCATAAAGGAAGGTAAAAACCAAAAAACCGTACTTGCCTACGATGAGGAAGAAAAAATAATAAAAACTTTTAATAATAAAACGGCCGAAGACGATTTTTCGGTAGTGGTAAGTTACGATGATATAAAAGCCAAAAATTACTCGCTTAGTGCTGGGCAATATTTTGAAGTAAAAATTGAATATATTGATATAACAGCCGAAGAATTTGAAACCAAAATAAAAGGCTTTGAAGATAATTTATCTCAACTTTTTAAAGAGAGCAAAATTTTAGAAAGTGAAATTCAAAATAATTTGAAGGGTTTAGGTTATGAATAGTTGGAAAGAAACTGAATTACGAAAAGTGCTACATGTTAAGCATGGATTTGCATTTAAAGGGGAGTTTTTTTCAAATATAGGAACTCAAATCATAATTACTCCTGGTAATTTCAATGAAGCAGGAGGTTTTAAGTATACACCAGGAAAAGAAAAATATTATACAGCTGAGTATCCTAAAGAATATTTATGTAAAAAAAGAGATCTTATAGTTGCTATGACAGAGCAAGCAGCCGGCTTATTAGGGAGTGTTGCTTTAGTTCCCGTTGATAATGTTTTTCTTCATAATCAACGAATAGGTCTGCTTACATTTGATAGAAACTCATATGATAAGTTGTTTCTTTATTATTTGTTTAGAACAAAATCAGTCAGAGAACAAATTGCACTTTCATCATCGGGTTCAAAAGTTAAACATACATCCCCAGAACGAATTTATGATGTAAAAGTTAAAATACCATCATTATCTATTCAGAAAGAAATAGGTAGGATATTATACGACATTGACAGTAAAATAGAGCTAAACAACAAAATAAACCAAGAATTAGAGCAAATGGCAAAAACGCTTTACGATTATTGGTTTGTGCAGTTCGATTTTCCAAATGAGCAAGGCAAGCCATATAAAAGTAGTGGTGGCAAAATGGTTTATAGTGAAGAGTTAAAACGAGATATTCCTGCGGGTTGGGAGGTTGGAAAAGTATCAGATTGTTGTGATATTGTTGATTGTTTACATTCAAAAAAATCAGATTATAAATTCGAACAGGATAAGTATTATTTATTACAATTGGAAAATATTAGAGATGATGGATTAATTGATCTAAGTAATAAATATTATGTTTCAGAAGAAGAATATTTTAAATGGACTACAAGAATTGAAGTTAAAGACCACGACTTAGTTATAACAAATGCAGGTCGAGTTGCAGGGTTATCTCAGGTTCCGAAAGATATAATAGCAGGAATTGGTAGAAATATTACTGCCATTAGACCTATTAAAATTAATCCTACATTTCTTTATTATACATTCAAAGGTGCTGAAATGAAAAGGCAAATAAAATTAAATACAGACACTGGTATTTTCTTCAATAGTCTTAATGTAAGAGGGATAAAAGAGCTTTGTATTGTACGTGCACCAAAAGAAATTGAAGACAAATTTGAACAAATTACATTACCTCAAAGAAGACGTAGAGAACTAAATATAAAACAAAACCAAGAACTCACGTCCTTACGGGATTGGTTATTACCAATGCTAATGAATGGGCAGGTAAGAGTTAAAGAGGCAGAAGAGGTGTTGGGTATGGTTGCGGAGAGTGAGCTTAGGTATGGGGAGTAATAAAAATTAATTTTATGGCAGATAGTATAAATATATATTGTGATGAAAGTTGTCATTTAGAAAATGATAATCATAAATCAATGGTTTTAGGTGCGGTCTGGTGCAAAAAATCGGATAAAGAATTTTTATTTGATAGAATAAAAGATATTAAAATTAAACATGGTTTTAAATCTGATTTTGAAATAAAATGGAACAAGGTTTCATTGAGTAAACAGAGATTTTATCGAGAAATAATTAATTTCTTTTTTGATACAGATAAAATAAATTTTAGAGCTTTAATTGTTCCTGATAAATCTAAATTAGACCACAAGAAACATGGGCAAACTCACGATGAGTTTTATTATAAAATGTATTTCGATATGCTTAAAATTATAATTAATCCTAAATCTCATCATTATATCTATTTAGACATTAAAGATACAAATGGGTTTGAAAAAATACATCAATTAAAAGAGGTAATAAGAAGTGAAAATTACGATTTTGAAAAGAATATAATTAAAAGAATTCAAGAAGTGCGTTCCGACGAGGTTGTGTTAATTCAAATAGTTGATTTGTTGATAGGAGCATTATCATATCTACACAGAGGGTTGGTAAGTAGCGAAGCAAAATTAGATTTAATAGAGCTTATAAGAAAAAGAACATCGTATTCGTTAATACAATCTACATTACCATCAGAAAAAAAATTCAATGTTTTTGTATGGCAAACAGGTTATAATAGAAGGGGGAGAAATAATGGCATTTAATTTACCCGATATTATAGAATTAACTGACTTTGGTGGAGATTTTATTTCGTATAACGAAGCAGTTTACGCAATATTTAAAAATGATTTTGTAAGAAAAAAACCATATTTTAGAGGAACAAAATTAGGTTTAAAGAAATATCCGTTAGTAGATAATAAAGAATATACATATTATCATTTTACACACGATGGCGATGTAGAAACAGATAGAGAACCTAATATGAGAAGAATGGAGCGTATTGCTTGGCCATCACCAATAATAAATCATTCTGAAAATACAGATTTGAAAGTTTGGAGAAATATTAGACGAGGTAGAGGAGGAACAAAAAAACGAATATTAATTTTTTGTGAAAATGAAAATTATCTTGTTGTATTAGAAGATAGAGGTAAATATATTCTTCCTTGGACGGCATATTTAGTTCAAGATCGGAAAAAAAGAAAATTAATAGATGAATATAAAAAGTATATAAAAGCAGAAACCGCTAAGTAAACTTAACGGCTTCGTTTCTCCTTCAACACTTACATTTGCAATGGTTGGTGAGATATCTTAAATACTTTTTTTCTCTTTTACGTTAACAAAGATATAAAGTTTTTATTAATAAACGAATTAAATTAAAATAGTAAGTATATAAATGCTAATGAATGGGTAGGTAAAGTAAAATAATGAAGATTAATAAAACATATCAAAGCTTACTTGATAAATCAATCAGCTCTATGTTATCTGCTATTGAGATATATAATAAACCAGATTTTAAGTATAGAGAGGAAACATTTTCAATTTTGTCTATTAATGCATGGGAACTATTGTTAAAGGCTAGACTATTACAGAAGAATAGTTATAGAATGAACTCTATTTATCAATATGAACCTAAATTAAAAAAAGATGGAACAAAATCAAAAGTACTTAAGGTTAAGTTAAATCGATCAGGAAATCCAATGACTATTGGTTTACCGGAAACTATTCTTCGTTTAAGTAGAAAAAAAGAGCCTCTCAATTCTAATTTGTTAGCAAGTATAAGGTCTTTAATTGAGCTAAGAGATAATGCTATTCACTTCCATAATACAGATGATATTTCTAAAGAGATACAGGAGTTAGGCTTTGCGTGTATCAAGAACTATATGAGTATTGTAAAGCAATGGGATTTACGAATAGATTTATCGCAATACAATTTTTATTTAATGCCTTTGGCGTATGTAGATTCGAAAATAAAATCTGATGCTATTCTCACAGATGAGGTTAAAAACTATTTAAACTTTCTTAAGGGAAAGGTTAAACAAGCTGATGAAGATGAAACTGATTTTGATGTAGCTATTGGTATTGATATAAACTTTAAAAAAGCTAGCGCCATAGAAAGTATTGGAATGAGGTTTGATGAAAAAGGTGTTGCAGTAAACTTATCAGAAGAAGATGTACGTAAAACATTCCCTTACGTATATAAAGATATTACCACTAAGGCTAGAACTAGATATTCTAACTTTAAACAAGGTACATCCTTTAATTTATTGATGAAGAATATCAAAAAAGATAAGAAACTATGTTATGTACGTTTATTAGATACAAAAAATCCAAAATCATTTAAAAGGGATTTTTACAGTACAAATGTATGGAAGGAACTTGATAAACATTATAAAAAAAGTAGTAATTCTAAATAGAAATAAAACTTATTATGGAAGATAGAATTAATTGATATAAAAATTAGTATTAATTCGTTATATTTGTGTAATACATTAAAAATGTTGAAAAAAATGTTAAAAATAAACCTGTAGGTTGATTTATTGAAAAAATAGTTATATGTTTGTAGTCGAAATAAATAAAAATAGTCTTTATGCTATTAAATATGATGATGAACACGATGAGTTCGAAAACAATGAATTTGAAGAGGATAACTCTCCAAAAGACGAGTTCAGACGACTATTCAATAACTGGTCAGATATTGAATACCTTGATGCTTTCTTTGAGAAACATCAATCCGATTTACAAAAAGAATTTTATAACTATATATCAATAGAAGATGCTATTCAGCAAACAATTGATGAAGCGGATAATCTTGAACAAAAATTAATTTCAATTTCAGAAAATGGTAAAACAGATAATTCAGAGAACCTTGATAATTTATTTAAACCTTTAAATAATAGAGAACAAAGTGTGTATCCTATACCCGATTATCAAGAAAATAAAGTTTATGGTGATGAACATAAAAGTTGGATTAGGATTTACGCTATTAGAATTGAAAAAAATGTTTTTATTGTAACAGGAGGAGCTATAAAGCTTGTAAAAAAAATGAGTGAAAGAGAACATTTGAAAAATGAACTTATAAAACTTGATAAAGTAAAAGAATTTCTCATTTCGGAAGGTATAATAGATAACGATGGAATAGTAGAATATTTAGAACTTAGGTAACATGGAAAATTTAGATAGATTAAATAAAATTGTTTCAGAAAAATCTAATTGGATTGAAGAAGCAAAACAAAGGCAAGATAATAAGGCTTGGTTAAAACACTCTCAAAAGATTGCTATAAAAATTTTAAAAACTCTTAGAGAAAATAAAAATAATAAAACAGGTATATCTTCTCAAGTACAACTTGCAGAAATTTTAGGTGTTAAACCTCAGTATGTTAATAAACTTGTAAAAGGAAAAGAAAATCTAACTTTAGAAACTATTTCAAAAATAGAAGTAGCTTTAAATATTAAGCTTATTTCGGACAACAAAGTAGCTATTAAAGAAATAGTTAGGAAAGAATATATTGTAAAGAAAGAATACGTTTGCATACCTGTTCAGCATTTTTATGAAAAAGAAGAACCTATAATGTATGCTCTTGGAGCTTAATAAAAATATTTAATATGGCTAATACAGACAATAATACAGTCGGTTTTAAATTAAAACAAATCACTACAGAACAATTTGCAATTATTAAAGATGCTTTCGATAATACAAATAATGAAATTAGTATGTCGATAGGTGTAAAATTTGGATTAAACATTGATGAAAAAGCTATAGCATCATTTGTAAAAGTACAATTTGAGCAAAATAAAAAAACATTTTTAATTTCGGAGATTGCTAATCATTTTAATATTGATAAAACAGCTTGGAATAGTTTTTCAATAAATAAAGATAAACTTACTTTACCAAGAGGCTTTGCTAGTCATCTTGTAATGCTTACTGTTGGAACACTTAGGGGTGTTCTTCATAGCAAAACAGAAAACACAGAATTTAACCAGTTTATTTTGCCAACAATTAATGTTGTTGAGTTGATAATAGATGATGTGGAACTTGAAATAGAGAAATAAGTATCGAAGTTGATAGTGCCTACAAGTAAAATTACTTAAATTTAAAAACTGTTTACAAGAATGTAAACAGTTTTTTTATATTCAATAATAAATGAATTTATAAAGTGTAGAGATTGCTATTTTTGTTATATTTGTATAAAACATTATAAACATAAAAATTATAAGAATATAATTCAAATAATATGGTAAATTTTAAAAACGAGATATTTCCAAAAATTAATATTATAAGCGATTTTGATAAAAAAATAAATTCTATTGAGAAGAGTATTGTTAAGAATAAAACTATTCAAGAAGTTTTAGAAAATAATCAAGAAATTATACCTAAAAAAGCAGGAACCTACTTTTTTTATGATACTAAAGAAAAGAAGATTGTATATGTTGGTATTTCAAGAAAAATTAAATCAAGATTACAACAACATACCAATCATAAAAGTTCGAACTCTGCGAGTTTAGCATATTTAATGGCAAAAAAAGAATTTGCTGACAAAAAAGCTTGGACCAAAACGAAAGATTGGGATAAAACAAAAGGATATTGGGGAAAACTAAAAGAAGAATTTGAAAATAATAATAATTACCGAAATAAATATCAAGATAAGATAAACCGAGTGATGATGATTTAAAACAAATATATGCTTATAATATGTACTGGGAAGCAGAAAAGAGTATTTTACTATATCCTGGAGACAAAGCAAATAATGAAATATTTGGTAATTACTGGAAGGGGAAAGCTGGTATAAATCAATGTAAAGTTGGGTTTATTAATGTATTGAAAAAAGATAATGAGAAATATATATTAAATACTGAAATTGGAAATGAAATAATTGAAAAATTAGAAATTAAATAACTTAATATTGAAAATGCAGAAAAATATTTAAAAGAATTAAAACCATTAATAAATGAAGGTAGATGATTTATTACAATATATATAAACTAAAACAACACATATTTTGTCCAATAAATTATTTAATAAACTGGACATATTAAAGGCGTTAATGTAAATAATAAAGCAATGAATGTTACTGATACTGTGAATAATAAGATTAATAGACTTCCGAAAGGATATGTATTCACCGTTGATGATTTTAGTGTAGAGGTGAATAGTAGGGAAGCTGCTATTAAGGCTCTTAATAGAATGGTTGCTGATGGTAAAATTAAATATAATTAAGAAATAAATTACAATTAAAAGCAACCAATTAAACAAAACCTCGTCTCTATTTTGTATTTATGTAAAATATTTACATTATTTATAAACCAAGATTTGATTATTGGTAAATAAAGTTATATTTTTGTAGAATAATTACATTAAAGTAAAATAGAGAAAGATGATACAAGAGCTTAAAATAAAGAATTTTTTATCCTTTAAAGAAGAAGTGATATTTAGTTTTGAAGCCACTAATGATAAAACATTAGAAGATTATTATGTAAAAGAAGTTGCTCCGGGAGTAAAATTGTTAAAAATGGCAATGGTGTATGGTGCAAATGCTTCTGGAAAAAGTAATTTAATAAATGCATTTGATTTTATTAAGGATATTATTTTTAATATTACAGAAAGCAAAGAAGAGGGAATTGATTTCCATCCATTTGCATTTGATAAAACTGTTAATGAACCGGGAGAGTTTGAATTAATATTTTACATTGAAAACATTAAACATATTTATACTTTAATTGTTGATAATGAAGCGATTCATAAAGAGAAATTGGTTTATTATCCAGGTACTCAACCAGCAATTATTTTTGATAGAGTATTAAATAAAAATACATCTGTTATTGAGTTTGGAAATAAAATTGAGATTTCTAAAGTGGCAAAAGAAGAAATTTCTTTAAAAACATTAAAAAATAGTTCTGTTTTTGCTGCATATTCGCAAGTTAATATATCAATACCAGAAATTGAAAGTGTTTACGATTGGTTTAGAGAAAAACTATTTCAGTCTATTAATCCTTATACTTCTTTAACAGAATATTCAGATAAACAAATACAAGAAGATGTCAATATTAAAGAAGAAGCATTAAAGTTTATACAAAGAGCTGATTTTAATATTTCTGATATTTCTTTTGAAGAAGAAATAAAGCCAATAGATGATTTTATGCTAAAAATGATTGAAACTTCGCCAATATCAAGTAAAGAAAAAAAGACAATTATAAAAGAAAAAGCATTTCATGTAGAAAAAACAATATTTGAACATCATGTTATAAAAGATGGAAAAGATGAGTACTATCCATTACCTAAAGAACGTCAGTCAAAAGGTACAATGCGTTATTATGGTTTGTCAGCTCCATTTTTTAATACAATAAATGAGAATGCATTTTTAGCTATTGATGAAATAGGTTCTGCATTACACCCTTTATTAGTATTACATTTTATTACTGAATTTTTAAAGAAATCAGATTCTGCTCAGCTATTATTTACAATACATAATATGTCTTTATTAAACGAAAAAGATATTTTACGTCGTGATGCAATTTGGTTTACTAATAAAAATGATGATGGTTCAACCGAGTTAAGTTCTGTTTCTGATTATACTGATTTTAGAAAAGAATTGTCGTATTATAATTATTATAAACAAGGAAAATTTGGTGCAATTCCAAGATTAGATTAGTATGGCAAGAAATATACAAAGAAAAAAATTAAGGTTTAGTTATGCTGTTATTGGCGATGGACAAACAGAATTATTTTATTTAGAACATTTGAAAAAAATTAATAATTATGGCTATTCAATTCGTCCGCGTTTTTTTGATAAAATATCTATTGATGATGCAGATAGAATGATTAAAGAATTATTAGATGGAGGCACAAATAAAGTAATATATCTAACTGATTATGATACTGTTGTTAGCGGCGAAACAAAAGTTAGATATAATAAATTAATAAGTGACTATAAGGATGAAAAACATGTAATGATATGTGAAACAATGCCAAGTATAGAATTTTGGTTTTTATTACATTATCAATATACAACACGACCATTTAGAAATTCTAATGAAGCTGAAGCTGCATTGAAGAAATATTTACCAGATTATAATAAATCTAAGGTATATCTTGAAAATGATAAATGGTTTAAAGAACTAATAAGAGATAATAAACAAGATAAAGCAAATGAAAATGCAATACGTCTATTATCTGAGAAAGATAAAGAAAATGAATATTTTCCTTATACTAAGATTAATTTTGCTATTGATGAGTTTGAGAGGTTGAAGGGGAAGGCGTAAAATGTTTATTTTGGTAGTTAATTGCCTAAAAGACAAAGCGTCAGTAAGTAAAAAAATATCTGACATATAAATATAAGTTATGTCAAATGTTGTTAAAAAGAACAATATTATCCTACAACAATGTCTGATTTAGCAAGAAAATATAAAGTTTCAAAAGGGACAATTTATATTTGGCTTTTACCAATTAGAAAAGAGCTTTTAGAAATGTATTCTCCTCCTAAAAAAAGATTATTAACAGTATCGGTATTTAAACCGTATAGATATTCTCCAATAACAATTTACAATAGTATATTTTAGTTTAAGTGGTTTTGTAACAATCTATTATGTGTTTCTCAGTAGACCCTAAATAAACATTTCTCAAATAAAAAAAAGGTTTAACACAAGTTAAACCTTTTTCATTGTATCATAATAAGAGTACTGTTATACTTCTAAAACAGTTTCTAAATTTTTCATTCCAACACCAATAGCTTCCTCGTTCATAGGAATAAGCTTATGATATCTTTCGTGTAAAGATTTCTTTAAACCTGCAGTAACATTTTCCATTTTAACAATTGGTTTAATCTTTAAAAAAGCTCCTAACACAATCATGTTAAATACTTTTGGGTTACCCATTTCCGAAGCTAATTTTGCTCCTTCAATTTTACAGATATTAATATCTTTTCTTTCAGGATGTTTAATAATCCCGTTAGGGTCGTACAATAAAGTACCGCCTGGTTTAACTGCATTTTCGAATTTATCCATCGATTGCTGGTTAAGTATAATAGCTGTATCAAAAAAGTTCAAAATAGGCGAACTAATTCTTTCATCGCTAACAATAACGGTAACATTTGCTGTACCTCCTCTCATTTCGGGTCCGTAAGATGGCATCCAACTTACTTCTTGATTTTGCATAATTCCGGAATAAGCAAGTATTTTTCCCATAGAAAGAACACCTTGTCCACCAAAACCTGCTATAATAATTTCTTCAGTCATAGTTCTAAAATTTTATTTTTCAACTAATTTACCATCTACTTTAATATCTCCTAACGGATAGAATGGGAACATATTATCTACCATCCATTCGTTAGATTTTACGGGAGTCATTTTCCAACCCGAGTTACAGTTCGATACAATCTCGATTAACTGAGTGCCTTTTTTAGCAATAGCATTTTCAAAAGCTTTTCTAATAGCTTTTTTAGCTTTTCGCACATGACCAGGAGTATGAACAGCATGACGTGATACAGAATATGTACCAGGTAATTGAGCAACAAGCTCTGTCATTTTTAATGGATTACCCATCATATCAATTTCCCTTCCATAAGGTGATGTTGAAGAAACCATTCCGGGTAGAGTTGTAGGTGCCATTTGACCACCTGTCATACCATAAATACCATTATTAATAAATATAATAACTATGTTTTCGCCACGGTTACAGGCATGAATTGTTTCGGCTGTTCCAATAGCTGCTAAATCACCATCACCTTGATATGTGAAAACAACTTTTTTAGGCCACAAACGAGATATTGCTGTTGCAACAGCAGGGGCTCTACCATGAGCAGCTTGTTGCATATCAATATTCATAAAATCGTATGCTAAAACAGAGCAACCTACCGGAGCAACTCCAATTGTATCTTCAACAATTCCCATATCTTCAACAACTTCCATTGTAATTCTGTGTGCAGTTCCATGACCACAACCCGGACAATAAGAAAGCTCGTTATCAGTCATTAACTTAGTTTTTTTATAAACTTGTTGACCGTTTTTTATTATTTCTTCTACTGTCATTATTTATCCTCCAATAATTTTTTGTTCAAGTGCATTTACAATCTCATCAGGTGTAGGAATAACTCCTCCAACATGACCAAAATGCTCAACTTTACATTTGCCTTCTACAGCAAGTTTAACATCTTCTATCATTTGTCCTTGACTCATTTCAACACTTAAAATACCTTTAACTTGCGATGCTAATTCGTTTATTCTTTCCTTTGGATAAGGGAAAAGCGTAATAGGACGTAATATTCCTACTTTTATTCCTTTATCTCTAGCTAATTGCATTGCCTTTTGCGATATTCTTGCACTAGAACCATATGCAACAAAAAGATATTCGGCATCTTCTGTGTTAAACTCTTCAAAACGAACTTCTTCGGCTTCCATTTGCTTGTATTTTGCTAAAAGATGTTCGTTATGTTTTTCCATTTTTTCAGAAACTAAATGTAATGATGTAATTATATTACGTTCTCTGTTGTTAGTTCTTCCAACGGTAGCCCAATCGCCATATTTATCATATATTTCTTGGTCGGTAAGTCTTGGCTTTTGTTCGCTTAGAACAACTTTTTCCATCATTTGACCAATAACACCATCAGATAAAATCAAAACAGGAGTTCTGTATTTAAAAGCTAAATCCATACCTAAACCTGCAAAATCAAACATTTCTTGTGCCGATGCCGGAGCTAAAACTAATAGTTTGTAATCCCCGTGTCCGCCACCTTTTGTAGATTGAAAATAGTCGGCTTGCGATGGTTGAATAGTTCCTAATCCAGGACCTCCTCTAACTACGTTTAATATAACTCCTGGTAGTTCAGCTCCTGCCATATACGAAATTCCTTCTTGTTTAAGACTAATGCCAGGGCTCGAAGATGAGGTAGCAACTCTTTTTCCTGCTGCACCACCACCATAAACCATGTTTATAGCAGCTACTTCGCTTTCTGCTTGAAGAACAACCATACCTGTTCTTTCGTGTGGCTTTTCAGCCATCAAATACTCAATTACTTCCGATTGAGGTGTGATAGGATATCCGAAGTAACCATCTGCTCCAGCTCTAATTAAGCCTTCAGCATATGCTTCGTTACCTTTCATTAATTTTAATTCACCCATTATTGTAATAATTTTTTTGTTAATTAATTAGACCTACTCGGTCTCTACCTTAATCCTGTAAACGGTTATAACTCCATCAGGACAAACCAAAGCACAACTTGTACAACCTGTACATGCTTCTGGGTTTTCCATATAGGCATAATGATAACCTTTACCATTCACTTCTTTAGCCATGCCGATAACATCGGTTGGACACGCTACAACGCACACTTCACAACCTTTGCATTTTTCAGTATCGACAACTATAGCTCCTTTTATTTTTGCCATATTTATAATTTTTTTGTCAGTGGCTCAAAGATAATAATATTAATGAGATTTTATAAGGATATTTGACATAATATTAACTTGTATAAAAAACAGTAAATCAATAATATAATAACAACTTGTTTTAATTTGGAATGTTTCTAATTAATTTGTGGGTTAATTTAAATTAAGAGGGCTTATATTTATTCAAACAAAATTTCTATCTTTGATAGTGGAAATTTAAAAAAAAATTGTATCTTTATAGTTCTTAATGCAACCATTTATAAATTTATTAGTCAATATTATAGTCAATGCAAGATTTGGAAAAAATAATTAAAGGTTGTCAGAAAGGGCAACGTTCTTTTCAAAAATTGCTTTATGATAAGTACTCACCTCTGTTGATGGGTATTTGTATGCGTTATGCACATACAACTGACGAGGCTGAAGATATTTTACAAGAAGGATTTGTGAAAATATTAAAGCAAATTAATAAATTTGAGCAAAAAGGTTCTTTTGAAGGTTGGATGAAACGAATTGTTATTAATACAGCAATTACAAATTACAGAAAAAATTTAAAACGCTATAATCATAGCGAATTAGATGATTATAATTCTCAGTTTCATAGCACATCAATGTATGATTCAGATTTTACGCACGAAGAATTATTAAATATAATTAAAAAACTGCCAGATGGTTATAGGGTTATTTTTAATCTGTATGCAATAGAAGGTTACAAACATAAAGAAATTGCAGAATTACTTAATATTGATGTTGCTACATCAAAATCGCAATATTCTAGAGCAAAAAGATCTATCCGACAAAAAATGGAAAAAATAAGTAAAATAAATATAGAATGAATAATAAAGTTGACATAGAAAATATTTTTAATGAAGCATTTCAGGGTTTTAAAACTACTCCTGATAATAAGATTTGGGACAATCTTGAAAACTCGTTAAATAATAGTTTTCCGGAAACAACTTATGCCAGTAAGTTTTCAGACTATAATTATATTGCTTCTGATAATGTTTGGAGTGCAATTGCTTCTAAATTATGGTTAGATAATTTCTTGAGATTTTCATTCAATAGTTTTAATGTTTATTATGCTGCTTCTATTATAACTTCATTATTCTTAGTATTTACATTGTTAGATATTGATAAAGTTAAAATTAATGATGTGGGTTTAAATGAGACATCTACTACAATAAAAAAAGTAAAATCAAATAATAATTTTGATAATAAAGAACATAATATATCAACAACAAATTCTAATAAAAGAAACAACAAATTAGTAATAAATTCTACTAAAGAAATCAATCTTTTAGTAGATGATTCAACAGATACATCTAATAATGGTAAGCACAAAAAAGGAGTTGCTGTTATTGCTACTAATAGTATTAGTGCAAACGAGGAGTATTATAAAAAACCTGCAAAATTAGAAACAAATACTGTTGTAAAATATGTAAACAATTATATTACTGATACTGTAACAATTTTTAAAACGGACACTGTGATATTAAGAGACACTGTGTTTAAAGAAATTACTAAAGACCCATTGTCTGTTGTAAAATCACCATGGTCTATTGATATTGCTTACACTCCAATGTTTACAAACACGTCGTTGAATGGACCAAGCGATATCATAAATAAAATTAATGATAATACATCAACAGCTTATAATTGGTCAATAGGTTTAAATATTAATTATAAGATTAATAATTTTTCTGTTCAATCGGGAATTGCATATACAAATTTTGCCGAGAAATTTCAATATTCCGAAGAAATTATAGAAATTAATAAACATAACGAAACTAAATATGATGTAGCAGGAGAATACACATATGTAAACACATACAGCGAATGGATAATAACAGGTGTTAGCAATGTGCCTAGAATTGATACTGTTAGCTCGTCATACGAAATTAATCATTATGATTATAATGGAGTTATGATAATTGATACTATTTGGACATATCAAACAGATACGGTAATGGTTTCAAAATACGACTCGCTAGAAACATTTCATAACGATACTATTACTGCTGTTAAATATGATACTTTAGATGTAATAATTATTGATACAATTAAAACACGTTCATTTTACGAGTTTGTAAACAGATATACATATATGGAAATTCCATTAATTGTGAATTATGAAATTAAACATAACAAATTTTCTTATATTGTAGGTGGCGGATTAATAACAGGTATTTTCTTAAATGCACAAGGAAAAGGTATAAGTGTTGACGATAAAGTTGTTAGTTTTAAGGATTTACCTTTCATGAAGCTTAATTTAAGTGGAGTTGTTAATGCTGGAGTACATTATCATTTAAACCCAAAAATGAGCATTTTGTTTGAAGGTGTTTATCGCAGAAACTTTAATTCTATTTACAATAGTTCTTATTTCTTAGAGCAAAGATTTAATTCTTTTGGATTGAAATTAGGTATTAGATATAGATTCTAATTGTTTTGTAATTCTTCTAATTTTATTAATAATTTTTCCCAATTATCAGTTTCTTTTTGTATTTCTTTATTTTTATCTTCTACTTTTTTAAATAGCGTATTATAATCTTTGTTTGCCTCAAAAGTATTTAATTCAATATTCATTTCTTTAATCTCTTTTTCTAAGTTTTCTATATTTTCTTCAGCTTTTTTAATTTGTGTTTCGGTTTTACGAATATCTTTTTGCAATTGTTTTCGTTGTTCGTAGCCAAGTTTGTTTTCAGAAACTTCTGTTTTTACATTACTTGTTTGTTTCTTTATTTTATTAAGCAAATCTAAATTTGTTACTCTTTTCTTTTCAAGAAACTCGTAAATATCGCCAATAAATTGTTTAATATTATGATTTGTAAACTCGTAAATTTTATCGGTTAAACCTGTTAAAAAATCTCTATCGTGAGAAACGATTATTACAGTGCCATCATAAAAATTAAGAGCATTTTTCAATACCTCTTTCGATTTTATATCAAGGTGATTTGTAGGCTCATCTAGTACAAGTAGATTGTATGGCTCTAACAAAAGTTTAGATAAAGCCAAGCGAGTTTTTTCGCCACCCGAAAGCACTTTTACCTTTTTTTCTATATCCTCGCCAGAGAAAAGAAACGAACCAAGAATATTTCTAACATTTTTACGAACATCGCCAACCGCAATATCGTCAAGAGTTTCAAAAACAGTAATACTTTCGTCTAATAATTGTTCTTGATTTTGGGCAAAATAACCAATATTTATATTGTGTCCTTTTTTATAAATACCTTTGTAATCGTTAATTTCCTCAACAATTATTTTAGATAATGTAGATTTTCCTTCGCCATTTTTTCCTACAAAAGCTATTTTTTCACCACGTTCAATTGTTAAATTTACATCTTTTAGAACTAAATTGCTGCCATAAGATTTGCTTAAATCTTTTGTTTCAATAACCAAAGTGCCTGAGCGAGGTGCTGGTGCAAATTTAAAATGAATACTTGCTTTGTCTTCTATATCAACTTCAATACGCTCAATTTTGTCGAGTTGTTTTATTTTAGATTGAACCTGCACAGCTTTTGTTGCTTGGTATCTAAACCTTTCGATAAATTCTTCGGTTTTCTCAATCATTTTTCGCTGATTGTTATAAGCATTTATTTGCTGTTCTCGGCGTTCTTTTCTGAGTTCTAAATATTTAGTGTAGTTTGCTTTGTAATCGTAAATCTTACCAAGCGAAATTTCTATTGTGCGGTTTGTGATATTATCTAAAAATGCTTTGTCGTGAGATATTAAGACAACTGCTCCGTAATAATTTTTCAGAAAACCCTCTAGCCAATCAATTGCCTCAATATCAAGATGATTTGTTGGTTCATCTAAAAGTAATACATTTGGTTTACGAAGAATTATTTTAGCAAGTTCTATGCGCATACGCCAACCACCACTAAGTTCTGATGTTGCTTTGTGAAATTGTTCCTCGGTAAAACCTAAACCTTTTAATGTTTTTTCGGCTTCGGCTCTGGTGTTGCTTCCGCTTAATACATCAAACCTGTCTGATAATTCAGTTAGTGTTTCTATATTTTTTAAATAACTATCACTTTCGTAATCGGTACGTTCTGTAATTTCTTTATTTAACTGTTCTATTCTTTTTTCAATTTCGTTTAGTTCGGCAAATGCTTTTATTGTTTCATCAATAACTGTTGTATCGTCAGAAACTTTCATTACCTGTGGTAAATAACCAATACTTGTATCGCTTGGTTTACTTACCGAGCCTGAGTTAGATTTTATTTCACCAATAATAACTTTTAACATTGTAGATTTTCCGGCACCGTTTTTTCCGGCTAAACCAACACGCTCTTTTTTGTTTATTATAAAACTGATGTTTGAAAAAAGTTCAAAACTTCCAAATTTTACAGATATGTTATTTATTGAAATCATTGCTTAGTTTAAAGTTCGTAAAGTTCATAAAGTTGAAAGTTCATAAAGTTGAA
>CAZRWZ010000013.1:0-20190 GCA_964603745.1 uncultured Bacteroidaceae bacterium
GCTTCGTCAATGTTTTCTTCAATACCTTCTATATCCGTTGGAATAGAAACTTTAAATATATCGCCTTCGATAAGCTCGGGTGTACCACCTTTAGAATAAGCCTAGGTATATTTAGATTAATGATAAAACTCTTTATACTGATTCTCGGCTACTGCACCCCTCAATTCATTTGCTGCTTTCCACAATTCTTGCTCAAAATCTATATCTGCTTTTGCCATATTTTGTGTAATAAAATTTGCTATTCCTCAAATATAATAATTATTATAGAGGCTAAAAAGAAAACTTGAATATTTGTGGAGAAATATAAATTCTTACTTAGGGTCTGTCCATAAAGTCCGAGTTCAAAGCCTGTGAGGAATTTAAACCGCAGAATACAAATTTAAATTTTGAGCAACAACGCAGAAATCGGACTTTATAGGCAAGCACTACTTAACCTCTCTAACACAATCAATAACAGTACCATCAACCCATTTTATTGCAGCAATAACTTTTTCGCCCAATGTAGGTTTTGTTGGTACTCCACAAATTGCTTCGGCTTCGTCTTTTAATTCTTGAATTGTTTTTATTGGTAAATTAGAACCTTTAACAGCTTCTAATAAATCTTTACGTAAAGGATTTATTGCAATACCACGTTCTGTAACAATAACATCAATTAACTCTCCGGGTCCGCAAATTGTTGTTACTTCGTCCATTACAACAGGGATTCTATCTCTAAATAATGGAATTGGAAGAATAACGGTTTTTGAAAATAAACAATTTTGCCAGCCACCTATTCCGTGCAATAATAAACCATCGGAGTGAGTTACCACATTTGCATTAAAATTTACATCAACCTCAGTTGCACCAAGAATAACAACATCTACCAAACCTGCAAAGTTTCCTTTGTTATGATAATTGTAAGATGTAAACGGGCTTGTCCAAGTATGGCCTTTGTTTTCTGCCATAGAACGCACACCTTCTAAATCGAAAGT
The DNA here is from genome assembly GCA_964603745.1 of uncultured Bacteroidaceae bacterium. Classification (GTDB taxonomy): domain Bacteria; phylum Bacteroidota; class Bacteroidia; order Bacteroidales; family JAFGXI01; genus CAZRWZ01. The sequence goes on from CAZRWZ010000013.1 coordinate 972, forward strand.
TTGTCCGTCAAGAATATAATCAATTTGTCCTTCCTCCAACATGCGAACAAGGTATTTATTACTTCCACCACGGGCAAATCGTGCTTTTATTCCCTTTTTTTTCATTATTTTAGAAAAATAATCTGAAACAGCCAACGATGTTCCACCCGCTCCTGTTTGAAAAGAAAAACCATCTTTTAAAATACCTGCTACATCACAAAATTCTGCTGTCATTTCTGCTAAAAGTAATCTATCAGGGCTTTTTGTAATTTTTGTAGTTCCAGAGATTATTTTTTCTGGCTCACCTACTTTATCAACTTTTACAGTATAATCTACATGGTTACCCTGAATTTGCCAAGGCACACATGGAAAAGGAACCATATTATCGGTAATTACAATAACCTTATCGGCATATTCAGAATCTGCTAAAGCAAAGCCTAACAAACCACTTGCACTGTCGCCATACAATCCATTTGCATTACCAAATGGGTCAGCTGTTCCTGCTCCAATTATTGCAATATCAATTTTTACTTCGCCGTCTTGCACTGCTTGGTAACGCCCACCGTGAGAACGCAATACTGCCATTTTACTCATTTTTCCTTGCGAAGTAAAACGACCTAAAGCTCCATTCATTGAACCTTCGATATGCGAAATTGTACCGTCTTCTAAGTACTGTATTAAATGCTCGTGACAAGGAAACGAAGCAGAAGGAAACCATCGTAAGTTTTTAACTCCAAGCTCTTTAGCAATATCAAAAACTTGGTTCATTATTAAATCGCCGTTTCTAAAATGATGATGAGATGAGATTGTCATGCCATCTTTTAAACCTGCTTTTACTAAAGCCTCTTTAATTGAAGCTACTTGCTTATTTCCATCTGCAGGAAAATCGGCATTGGTGGTTATTTTTGCTGCGTGTTTATATCCTTCGGGTTTATATTTTCCAACTCCCATAAAAGGAACTGCTTTTTCTCCGTTTATTTCTGTTGGCACTAATCTGCCTACTGCGTTTTTTACTAATTCCATACTTTTATTAATTTTGAATTTTGAATTTTGAATTTTGAATTGTTTTCAATTCATCGTCATAATCAAAACTATTTTATCTTTTCTTGACTTGTTTTTATTATTGATGTTAAAATCTTTATAATTTCATCTATATCATTAATATAAGACGAATAATCTATATCTTCAACTAATTTACTTTTTTCTAATAATAGCAACCAATATTTTGTTTCTCGTGCTTCTTTAGATGATATTGATAATTTTGAAATGAAGTCTTTCTTTGATTGAGCAGCCGTTGATTCAGTAACATTTGCCCCAATACTTGTTGCAGAACGTAATAATTGTTTTGATATAATATATTCTTTATTAGAAGTTAGAACTTTGTAAAGCCCTATTATCTTTAAAGAAAAATCAAAACACTTATCATATATTAAATTCTGCTTCATACTAATTCAAAATTAAAAATTAAGAATTCAAAATTATTTTATTCATTTATCCATTCAGCATTAAGAATCCCAAGTTTAACCGCCAAATCAATAGTAGTTTCGGCACGTTTAACAACAGGGGCATCAATCATTTTTGTTCCAAGAGAAACAACTCCCAAACCTTTTGCTTTAGCTTCGATAAATGCTTTTACAATCTTTTTAGCTTTTTCTATTTGAGCATCTTCGGGTGCAAAGTTTTGCATTATCACTGGTATTTGTCGTGGGTGAATGCAGCCCATTCCTTCAAATCCTAATGATTTTGATGTTTTAACATTAACTGCTAATGCTTCCATATCCGATACATCGGAAAAAACAGAATCTATTGGCTGAATTCCTGCGGCTTTACAAGCATTAACCATGCGTGTTCGTGCATAAAACGACTCTGTTGCTTCGTTGGTTCGGCTAACACCCAAATCGGCAGTAAAATCTTCTAAACCAATTGCAATAGAACATACATTTGGCGAAGCTGTTGCAATTTCAAAAGCTTTTTCAACTCCCATTGCCGATTCTATAATAGGCATATACCAAATAGGGTAATTAAATCCTTTTTCTTTGCGGATTTTTTCTATCTCTGTATCAATTTTTTGAATTTCTTCGGCAGATTCGCATTTTGGCAAAAGAAGTAAGTTAACATTGTGCGAAACAACATAATGCAAATCTTCCAAACCTAGTTTACCTTGATTTATTCGTACCATACGTTCTGCTCCGTAAAAATCAACAGCTCGCAAAGCATTACGCACAATAAAACGAGCTTCGTGTTTTTTGCTTGGGGCTACAGCATCTTCTAAATCGAGAATAACTCCGTTTGGCTTGTGTACTCCTGCGTTAAGCATCATGCTTGGTGTGTTACCAGGCAAGTATAATCGTGAAAAACGAAACTGTTCTTTTGTTGTAGTATTTTTGTTAGCATCAATAATATCGATAAGGTACTCTTTATCGGTATCTATCAACATTTTTACGGCAGTTTCAATTCTGGCAGCTATAACAAAAGGTAATGCTCCTTTATCTATCATAGAAATTTTTGCATTGGTAATGCCAAAGAATTTTAACTCATCGTTAATTAATTCTTTTATCGAATCGCCAAAAAGAACATTAACTTTACTTTTTAAATCAATTTTGATACCGCCCGATTGAGTTAATTCTAATATTATTTCACAATCGGAACGTGTTTTTGGTCCTAAGCTACCTGCTTGTGCTATTTTAGTATTCACTATACTTTGTTTTAAAAATTGAAAAACAAAGATAATGTTATTCGTTATTTAAATGATAATTTTTTATATTTTTTTCTACTCAATAACTTTAGCATTAACAACCTTTTGTTTTAATATGGCAATATCAAGAACTTCGCTTATTTCTTTAACATAATTAAAAATTAATCCTTTGGTATAAATTTCGTTAATATCTTCAATATCTTTTTTATTTTCTGACGACATAATTATTTCTTTAATTCCTGCACGTTTTGCAGCAAGAATTTTTTCTTTTATACCGCCCACAGGCAAAATTTTTCCACGTAAAGTAATTTCGCCTGTCATGGCAAGATTTTTCTTTATTTTACATTGTGTAAATGCCGAAGTTAAAGAGGTTACTAATGTAATACCTGCCGATGGTCCGTCTTTTGGTGTAGCACCTTCGGGAAAATGAATATTTATATCCCAGTTACTAAATGCTTCGATAGGGATATTAAACTTTTTATGATTTGCTTTTAGGTAAGCCACTGCTATTGTTGCAGATTCTTTCATTACATCGCCAAGATTTCCTGTTAAAGTAATTTTGCCTTTTCCTTTGTTTAGGCTTGTTTCTACCAAAAGGATTGTGCCACCAACCGATGTCCAAGCCAAACCTGTAACAACTCCTGCATACTCGTTTCCTTCGTATTTTTCGCTACTAAAACGTGGCGATTTCAATATTTGTAATAAATCTTCTTTTGTTAGGTTGATATTGTATTTTTCGTCGAAAGCAATTTTTTTTGCAGTTGCCCTGATAAGCTTTGCTAAAGTTTTGTTTAATTGACGTACACCGCTTTCTCTAGTGTAGTTTTCTATAACTTCTTCTAATATTTTTTTAGCAAATTTAATTTGTTTTGCTTTAACACCGTGGTTTTTTAATAATTTAGGGATTAAATGACGTTTTGCTATTTCAATTTTTTCTTCAACCAAATACCCACTAAGTTCAATAATTTCCATACGGTCGAGCAAGGCAGGGTTAATTGTGTTAAGCGAGTTTGCCGTAGCAATAAACATTACATTAGATAAATCGTAATCGAGTTCTAAAAAATTATCGTGAAAAGTATTATTTTGTTCTGGGTCTAGCACCTCTAAAAGAGCAGAACTTGGGTCGCCTCTAAAATCGTTTCCTACTTTGTCTATCTCATCGAGAATAAACACAGGGTTCGACGAATTTACTTTTTTAATATTTTCGATAATTCTACCTGGCATTGCACCAATATATGTTTTTCTGTGTCCACGAATTTCGCTTTCGTCGTGCAAACCACCAAGAGCAATTCTACCATATTTTCTTTCTAGTGCATCGGCAATAGATTTACCAAGCGATGTTTTCCCAACACCCGGAGGTCCTACTAAACAAATAATTGGCGATTTTAAATCTCCTTTTAATTTAATTACAGCTAAATATTCAAGAATACGTTCTTTTATACTTTCTAAACCAAAATGATGTTTGTCTAAAACTTTTTTTGCGTGATTAAGGTCTAAGTTATCTTTTGTAAATTCGTTCCAAGGTAGTTCTATAATTGTTTTAACGTAGTTTAACTGTATAGAATAATCTGGTGCAGAGGGGTGCATTCTTCTAAGTTTTTCTACTTCAATTTTAAAATACTCTCCTGTTTTTTTGTTCCATTTTTTCTTTTTTGCTTGAGATAAAAGTTCTTCAACTTCTTTTTCTATGGGGTTTCCGCCAAGTTCTTCTTGTATTGTTTTAATTTCTTGGTTTAAAAAATATTCTTTTTGTTGTTTATCTAAATCGGCTTTTACCTTGTTTTTTATTTGGTTTCTTAGCTTAAGTTTTTGTATCTCTTTTGTTAGATATTCTAAAAGCTTTATTGCTCGTGTTTTTAAATTATCAATTTGTAAAAGTTCTTGTTTTTGTTTAATACTGATGTCAATATTAGAACAAATAAAATTTACTAAAAACGTAGAGTTTTCAATGTTTTTTATTGCAAATGTTGCTTCGGTAGGTATATTCTGCGATAGCTTAATTATTTTAAAAGAATAATCTTTTAAAGAATCTATAATTGCAATAAATTCCTTGGTATTTTTAGGATTTTTTACATCGTTATGTTCTTTTACTTTGGCAGTAAAAAATGGTTCTTCTGTTAGTATTTCGTCAATAGAAAAACGCTTTTGCCCTTGTATAATTATTGATGTTGTACCATCGGGCATTTCAAACATTTTAATTATTTTAGCAGTAGTGCCTGTTAAATAAATATCTTTTGCTGTTGGTTCTTCAATGCTTAAATCTTTTTGTGCTACACAGCCAATGATTTCTTTATTCTTGTATGCTTTTTTTATTAATGCTAAGGATTTATCTCTACCAACAGTTATTGGAAAAACAACACCCGGAAACAAAACAAGGTTTCGCAAAGGCAATATTGACAGTGTTTCAGGAATTTCACTACTCGACAATCTTTCTTCGTCTTCGTCTGACATAATAGGAAAAAACCCTTGTTCTTCGTCTAACACATCGCTTGCTTGTATATTTAGTAATTTAAAATTATCCATTTATTCTTATTTTTTTAATGTCAAAAAGACATACTAATATTTGTTTTTTAATATGGGATACTCTTAGGCAATTCTTATGCCAATTAAAAAAAGTATTATTTTTTCGGTAAAAAATCGTTAATTTCTTTAGTTGCCGGATTTATTGATAAGGTTTGTACTGTAACAAGGTCTTTAAAGCCATTATAAAAACCATATAATCTGTCAGGATCATTATTTATTTCGTTACCAAAAGTATCTGTTCTACCTTCTTCGACTTTTACTAAATATAGTCTTAAAGTTTGTTCTGTATTATTTTTAAGTTTAACGGTATAAATTTTTTCGGGTTTAGCCTTAACTAAAGAATCTCTTTTTTCCGAAGCCATATTAACAATAGGAGCTTCGTAGCCAATACTCATAAAATTGCCTATAAACAACTTAACCTGAATAGTATCAAATATACTAATTTTTTGTTTATCAAAGTTTCGGTAAAGTTCAAATTTATTGTTACCAAGATTAACTGCTGTAAAACCTTTACTTTCATCTTTTGGATAATCTAAACTAACGCTTGCAATATCTGCGTAATTGCTACGAAAAATCCACGATTGTCGCCATAGTTTTTCTTCAGTAAAATAGCGAGTGCTTAAATACCCAAAAAATCCGGGTACGTGTACTATATATGGTTTTGTAGAGTTTTCTATCAACATATATGTTCCTTGATTATCGTCGGTTGCACCGCCAACATAATATACTTTTGCCGGTTTATTACCACCTGCATAAATTTCTACCTTCACCGATTTAACAGCTATGTGTGTTATCTGTGTTTTCATTGCTGCTTTAGAAACAGGGGCTTTTACTTCAACATCTTTTATTGTTTTTAGCAACATATCTATTGCATCAACTCTAACTCTATATTTGTTGTTTACTTTCCAGTATCCTTTGTTACGCTCTAATATAACTTGCTCGCCTGTTTTATCAACAATAAATATTTTTGTTATTGAGGCAGTATCAGCAAAAGCAAAATTACTAAATTCGCCTTTTATTGTTGTATTACTGTTATTTACAACGTAATACGATGTAATAGCAAGTAGTATTAATAGTATTATGTATAGATATTTATTTTTCATTGCAAAACTATTTTGTAAATCTACGTTTTCTAATAAAGTTTATTATTATTCCGAAAAAGATAATCAAAAATACAGGAATGGCAGTATTTATCATTTTCCACATATTTCCGTTTTCTTTAATTTTTGTTTTATCAAGTAATCTAAGTGTTATTTGTCTGTTTCTTAGATATATTGTACCTGAATTACCCAATAAATAGCTTGTTGCATTTAAAATAAAATCTTTGTTTGCATAAGTTACTTGCGAGTAAATATCGTATCCTGTCGGATATGGCATTTCTTTGCCATTAACTGTTTTTGTAGGGTTTTTAATTATTTCTCCATCAGAAATAAACAGCATTTTTGTATTTTTGCTTTGTTCTTTAAAATCAATTAATGGGCTGTTTTTTATAGCAACAGGTATTCTGTTTAAGAAATTAGAGCGAAAACTACCTTCGAGCATTACAGCAATTGGTATGTTTTGTTTTGTAAAGAAATTTTTATCAGGAGTAATATTTAATAAATCTAAACTTACACGCAAAGGCGATTCTATTGTTTTTGTGTATTTTGATGTAGTTAGTAATATGGTCTTTTTTATAAGTGGGTCGGGGTGAACGGTGTCTATGCTACTTGCAAATTGCGAAAAAATCATATCTAAATTATTGGTAATTTCGTGATTAATTGTTGGGTTAATCAAAGGGAAATATAACCAATCGAAGGGTACTAATTGCGATCTTCCTTTGCCTGAATACACAGGTTTTGCAGGTATTTTGGCACATAATAAATCTTGAATTAAGTCGTTGTTAATTCTAACTCCGTAGTTAAAAAACTGATCGTTCATATTCAAGTTAATTGGCAATGCCATACTAGAGCTAGAATGAGCTAAACTATCCATATTTGCAGTAGTTCCGTCTATTAGCCAAACTATTTTGCCACCGTGCATTACAAATTGGTCTAGTATAAATTTGTCTTTTTCGCTAAAAGGTTTTGTTGGTTTAGCAATAAACAAAAGTTCAAATTTATTTCTATATCTTATTTTATTAGACGCAGAATCTACTTGATTTCTTTCCGATAAGCTACTAAGATTTTCGTTTATGGCAATATTTTGCACATTATAAAAATCGGATAGTGCTTTTTTCATGCTATATGTGTGTGCATTAGAAAGTTCGCCGTGGTCGGTTGTGAAACCAATTGTTGGGATATATTCTTTTTGCAAATTTTCTATTGTGCTACTTAGGTTATATTCTAATTCGCTAACCGAATTATTAAGGTTTTCTGCTTGCGATTTTAGCGGATTGTTTGCTAATAAATCAATAGCTAACTCACGCCCTTTGTATGTTGCTATAATTCCCGGAAAAATTACTTTTTCGGAGCTGTTTCCTTCATCGTCTTTTTCGTAAAGTGTTATTGGCACAAGCCCACGCTGATATAATTCTTTGTGTATTGCCTCTCTTTTGTCTTTGCTGCTTTCGGCATTTGGGTTTATAAACTCGTATTGAATATTATCGCCACCATAGATAATAAACTCATTTAGCATTTCTTTTAAACTGTTTTTTAATCGTTTGAAACCTGGTGGTAAATTATCGCCATCTAAATATATTTTTAAGAAAACTATATCATCTAGTTTTTCTAACTGATTTATAGATATTTCGCTTATAGAATATCGCTTTTCTGCTGTTAAATCTATACGAAAGAATTTAAATTCAGAAAGTATGTTTACAACAATTACTATCAGTAATAAAAGTAAAAATCCTATTATATTATTTTTTATAATGCCTTTTTTCATTTTCCTTAATTAATTACCATTTTCTACTTTCGAGTTTTAGCTTTGTTGCAAATATAAATAGCGATATAACACTAATAAAATATATTAAATCTCGTGAATCTATCACTCCTCGGCTTATTGATGAATAATGAAAATTAATGCCAAGTTTTGAAACAAAATATGAGCTTCCTCCCCAAAAGTCTAATCCCGAAATAAAATCGAAACCTATATAAATTATAAACGAAAGTATCATCGAGAAAATAAATGCAACTATCTGGTTATCTGTAAGCGACGAAGTAAAAACACCAATAGCCACATAAATTGCAGCTAAAAAGAATAAGCCAATATACGAACCCCAAGTTCCGCCAACATCAATATTTCCAACAGGATTTCCTAAAAGATATACCGATAGAAAATAAACTAAAGTTGGTAGCAAAGCAAAGGATACAACAGTTAACCCTGCTAAGTATTTTGCTAATATTATTTTGTAGTCTGACAATGGTTTTGTTAATAAAAGTTCTATTGTTCCTGTTTTATTTTCTTCGGAAAAAAGACGCATTGTAATAGCTGGTATCAAAAAAAGAAATACCCAAGGGGCGATAATAAACAAGCCTTCTATGCTCGAAAATCCATTTTCAAAAATATTAAAATCGCCCGGAAATACCCAAAGAAAAAGCCCTGTAAGCACCAAAAACACTATTATTGCAATGTATCCTGTTAAGGAACTAAAAAAACTACTTAACTCTTTTTTAAATAATACATACATATCTTCTCCGATTTTGTGCAAATGTAATAATTACAAATACAAGTTGAAAGTTTGAATGGTTAAAAGTTTTTAAACTTATAATGTGGATAGTTTTTGCTTTTACATTTTTATACTTAATTTTACAAAAAGCATTTTTTATGGATATTACACAATTTATTTTAATAGCAATAGTAGGTATAGCTGCGGGGTTTGTTGGTGGCTCTATGGGAGTTGGTGGTGGTATAATTATTATACCTGCATTAATGTTTTTTGTTGGCTTAGGTCAAAAAGAAGCACAAGGTACTAGCTTGGCTGTTCTTTCTTTTCCTGTTGCATTAATTGCTGCATATAACTATTACAAAGAAGGTTATGTCGATTTACGATTTGCAGCAATTATGATTGTTACTTTTATTGTTGGCGGTTATTTTGGCTCAAAAGTAGCTCTTGGATTGTCGGCTGATGTTCTTAAAAAAATATTTGCAGTGCTATTAATTGCAGTTGGTATTAAAATGTTGATAGGTAAGTGAATAAGCTTTGTTTGGTTTAGACTTAAAAAAAATAATTTCAATAAATTAAAAGAAAAGCTTACCTTCGTTACATAAAAAATTGTACTAAAAAATGAAAGAAACCATCAAACAATTATCGCAAGAATATTTTAGCGAAGTTTTAGAGATAAGGCGACACATACATAAAAATCCTGAGTTATCTTTTCAAGAATTTAAAACCTCGGCATATATTAAGCAAAAGCTTGATGAGTATGGCATAGAATATACTGATGGTTATGTAAAAACAGGCATTCTGGGTGTGATAAAAGGCAAAACCAAAGGTAAAATTGTTGCTTTGCGTACTGATATTGATGCTTTGCCAATTGTTGAAGTAAATAAAATTGATTATGCATCAACAAACAAAGGCGTGATGCATGCTTGCGGACACGATGTACATATGGCTTCGTTGCTGGGAGCAGCAAAAATATTAAATAAGATAAAAGATAAATTTAGCGGTACAGTATTATTAGTTTTTCAACCAGCAGAAGAAAAACTACCCGGTGGTGCTAAGCTAATGATGGACGAAGGCGTTTTTGATAAAATAAAACCTGATATGATTATTGGTCAGCACGTAATGCCAACAATGCCTGTGGGTAATGTAGGTTTTAAATCGGGAATGTATATGGCTTCTACCGACGAAATTTATCTTACAATAAAAGGAAAAGGCGGACATGCAGCAATGCCATATCAAATTGATGATACTGTGTTGATTGCATCGCATATAATAACATCTTTACAACAAATTGTTAGTCGTAATACAAAATCGGGAATACCTGCAGTGCTTTCTTTTGGTAAATTTATTGCCGACGGAGCAACAAATATAATTCCTAACGAAGTGCATATAGAGGGAACATTTCGCACAATGGACGAAGATTGGCGAAAACAAGCACATAAACAAATAAAAAAGATAGCAAAAGGAATAGCACAAGCTATGGGAGCCGATTGTGATGTGGAAATAGTTGGTGGATATCCTGCTTTAATTAATGATGATGAAGTAACAAATACGGCAGTTAGTTTTGCAAAAGAATATCTTGGCAAAGAAAAAATAGAGGATATGGAAATTAGAATGACAGCAGAAGATTTTGCTTATTTTTCTGAGAAATATCCTAGTACATTTTATCGTTTAGGAACAAAAAACAAACAAAAAGGAGCAGATTATCCTCTACATTCAGAAAATTTTAATATAGATGAAGATGCTCTTAAAATTTCGGGTGGATTAATGGCTTGGTTAGCTTATAGTTTTTTAAATAAATAGATAGTGAAAAAAATATTTATACTTATATTATTGTTATTGTCAAGTGTTTTTGTTTTTTCTAAAAACGATACCACATATGTGTTCTCGCAAATAAGTAAAAATGATACTATAATTGATAATACCTCGAGTGCAGATACAATGCTAAAGTATGCGAACATATCCTTATTAACACTATTTAAGGCATCATCGCAAATACCAAAAGAATTATTTACAAAACAGAAAGCTAAAATATTTGGGCAAATAGCCGTAGCAAATTACTATGCAGGAAATTTAGAGGAAGCTCTTGAATATTATAACAATGAGCTTGAAATGAACAAAAAAATAAATAATGAACAAGAAATTGCAAGTGGTTATAATAATATTGGATTAGTATATTCCGACAAAGGTGATAAAACTCGTGCTTTGGAGTATTATTTTAAGGCATTGGCTATTGATCAAAAATATGGAAATAAAGACAAAATAGCTACTAGATATAATAATATCGGGAATATTTATTTAGATGTTAGCGATTATAATAAAGCAATAGATTATTTTAATAAATGTATTGATATTTACATAGAAATAAAAGATAGCATAAATATTTATTACAGCTACAATAATATAGCATCAACATATCGCCGACAAGGAAAATATAGCGAAGCTTTGCAGTTTTTTAATTTTGCACTTAGAGTAATAAATAAATCTAATAATTACAAAAGCATGGCAACTTGCTTAAGCAATATTGGTGTTGTATATCAAGATTGGGGTAGATATTCCAAAGCTCTAGATTATTTTAACGAAGCATTAATTTACGATAAAAAATTGAATAATAGCACTGATATTGCTATAAAGTATAATAATATTGCATCGGCATACAAAGAACTAGAAATGCCTGATTCTGCAATTTATTATTTCACAAAATCGAAAGAAATTTTTGAACAGAAAGGCTTGTTAAATTATGCAGCAACAGTAAATGGCAATATCGGTAATGTTTATATTAAACAAAAAAAATATGACAAAGCATTAGAAATATTTTTTAATTCTTTGCAAACAGCAAAAGATTATAAAGATTTTAATAAAGTATTAAAAGCTTATAGTCAGATTGGAAATACTTATGCTCTAATTCATAATAATGCAGAGGCAATAAATTTTTATAAAAAATCAATTATAGGTGCCGATAGTTTGGGGATTTTACCACTTTTATCAGAAAATTATCAATATTTATCTAATATTTATAAAAAACTAGGTAATAACCAAGAGGCTTTAAAATATTTGAATAAATATATTTCTATAAAAGATAGTATTTTTAATAATGAAAGTTTAAAACAAATAAATGAATTTGATGTAGTGTATCAAACTCTGCAAAAAGAAACAAAAATTAAGCTTTTAGAAAAAGAAAAATCTATTGATAAACTTAATATAATTAATAAAAATAACACTGTAAAAAATCAACGAATAACAATATTTGCAATTGTTTTAGTGTTTGCACTTGTAATTATTTTTATGTTTTTATTGCTAAAACAAATAAAAGCCAAGAAACTAGCAAACAAACTCCTTGTTGAAAGAAACCAAGAAATAAATCAACAAAAAGAAGAAATCATTACTCAACGTGATGAAATAACACATCAAAAAGATGTTGTAGAAAAGCATTTAAAATTAATTAAAAAACAAAAGAAAGAATTAACCGATAGTATTGAGTATGCCAAACATATACAAGAGGCGGTGTTGCCCGAAGATTATGAAATAAAAACAATATTTCCTAATTCGTTTGTTTATTATCAACCAAAAGATATTATTAGTGGCGATTTTTATTGGTTTAAAAAATATAAAACAAACGGCAAAACATATAGAGCTATAGCTTCGGTAGATTCTACAGGGCATGGCGTACCTGGTGCTTTAATGAGTATGCTAGGTATTTCGTTTCTATCAGATATTTTTAATAGCGATATAGATAATACAAATACCGCAGAAATACTTAATACTCTTAGAGATAGAGTTATTTTAGCCTTAAAGCAAAGTGGAAAAGAGGGCGAAGCTAAAGATGGTTTTGATATGGCTTTATGTATTATTGATGACAAGGCACATAAATTATATTTTTCGGGAGCAAATACAAATATTAAGATTTTAAGAAATAATTCTCTTGGTGCTTTAAAAAGTAATAAAATTATTGAAGGGAAAACACATTCAATTTATGAGTTTAAAAGCGATAGAATGCCAATAGGAATTACACGAAGAGAGCATGAAAAATTTAACTCTACTGTTATAGAAATTTTGCCAAACGATACTATTTATTTAATGTCTGATGGGTATGTTGACCAATTTGGTGGGAAGAAATGCACTAAGTTTAAATCTAAAAAATTAAATAATTTGCTTTTCGATATACAAGAGCTTTCTTTTGACGAGCAAAAAGCCACAATTATTAACGAGTTTGAAAATTGGCGTAATTTTAATTCTAAACATTATGAACAAACAGATGATGTTCTTTTTATTGGGTTTAAGTTTTAGAGTTTTACTGACAATTTATTAAAGTCATATCATCTGCCTGAAAATAGCCTAACTTACTAGCTTTGCCCCAATCTTTACAAGCATTTACTCTATCTCCTCTTTCGTAGTTAGCCAAACCTCTTTCGTAGTATATTTTTCCATCGTTTGGACTAAGGTCTAATGCTTGAGTAAATTCATTTGCTGCCAAACCATATTTTTTAAGATTATACAAAGATTCTCCTTTTCCTATAAAATATCCTACCCTACCTAAATGTAATTCTATACCATACTCAAATTCTTCTATTGCTTTTTCAAACTCGCCATTGTCTTTATATATATAACCTGCAAGCCAAATACCATCGCCATTGTTAGGCGATATTATTCTGTAATATTGTGCATATTTTTTAGCATTATCGTAATCGTTAAATCTATAATATGCTAATGCTAAATAATAATATAATTTAGGCTCATATTCATCTAAAGGTATAGTTTTTTCAAATTGTGCCAATGATTTTTTAAATTTACCATCATCTAATAAAGCTTTTGCATATTCAAAAGAGTATGTGTAATTATCAGGCACTAATTTATTTGCCATTTTTAATGAATAAGTTCTGTTGCTTGCATCATTAATTTTTTTATAAATTCTTGCTCTAAGAAAATAAATTTTATGACAATCTTTTTTTATTTCAAGCACTTCGTCTGAAACCTCTAAAGCTCTATCATACTTTTCTTTATATGCCAGATATTCTGCTTCGGCAATTTTAGTTTCTAATTCAGAATACCAATCTTGCATCCATATATTGTTCCACTCTTTTGTAGTACTAAAATCGCTAAAAAATTTGTCTATTTTAATTGCACCGGGATTTTTTTTATATTTAGATTTTAAATGCTTTATAAGCCAAATACTTGCGTTTTCCCAATCTTTATTATAAGCATATATTTCGGCAAAATAAATTGAATTTTTTGTTTTTAAATTGGCATTAAGTTGTTTAAACGAAACTAATGATTTATCGTAATTTTTAAGATAAAAATAGCTTAAAGCCCTAAGTTCTATTGCTCTATAAACTAAATCTTTATCTTTAACATTGTTGGTGTAAACAATAGTGCTGTCATACATTTTAAGATTGTAGTATGCTTTTGCTTTTAATAAATCTAAGGATAATTCTCCTTGTGAAAATGATATTGTACTAATTAGTACAAGTATTGCAATAAAAAATTTATTCATCATTATTATTATTTCCTTTTCCTCTTTGAATATGTACAAATCCTCTTATATTCCTAGGTGTAACACCTATTAATCTATATTCATAAACATCACAAATATAAAAATAATATCCATCGGTTAAATCTTTACCTGTTCCGTTTAATTTTCCATTCCAATTTATATCAGGGTCTTCTGTCTGAAAAACAAGCACTCCCCAACGATTAAATACTTTTAAATCTATTTTATTAACAAATTTATACGGAGCAGGTTTAAACAAATCATTTTGTCCATCGCCATTTGGTGTAAAAATATTTGGTAATTTGTAATAATCGCAATTATCTACACAATATTTTATTCCATAATTACTTTCGTTGTTAAAAGAATCAACGGCAGTTATATTATAACAACCTGCCAAACTAAGTTCTGGATAATGATAATAAATTGTATCGTTAGGGTTATTTATTGTTTGTATTTTTCTGAATGGAGTATTCATTTCGGGGGCATACCAAATATTATAATAAATAACATCGTCGGCACAAGTGTTGTTAGGATTTGTCCAAACAAGTTTGTTATACATAGAGTCGCATTCGGTTGTAACTGATAAAACCGGAGGACAAGAGGCTATTGTATCAATAGCTTCGGTGCAAATAATTTGAGAATAGTTTATTATCGGATCAATTATTTCTTGTTTATTATATGTACCAATAGATTTTATTTTATAGCAATATTCCACTCCGTTTGGTAGGCTGTCATTAATAAAATAATCGCTTGTTACAGTGGTTAAAGAATCGAATATTAAACTGGAATTGTTTTTTCTGTAAACTACAAACTGATTATTTGTCCAAGGTACATTTCTTTTAAATTTTATTTTTATTTGATTATCTGATGCCTCTGGTTCTAAGTATATTGATGAGGCTAAGCTTGGTTCGCCTATTAAAAATCTGTTGTTTGGTTCGTCGTTGTAAAAGGCAATACTGTAGGCATAAATGCTATCAATAGTATTTAAATTAGTGTTTATATAAGTTGTATCATTAATATCGGAAAGAGAATCTATTAATTGCATATTTGTTCCCCACTCGTCGTTTGCACGATAAATTAAATATTTATATGGACCGGGAGCTGCAATTGTGTCAAAAGTTTTTGGTTTAGACCATTCTATCTCAATTTTTCCTGTATCGAGAGCTGTTTCTAAAACACTTGCTTTTGTTATTATAGGATTACCTAATATTAAAAACGCACATTTTTCTTGCGAGGCATAACTTTCGCCCTCATCTTTGAAAAAGGCAACTACCATATAGCAATATTCAAAACCTTGTTCTAAACCATTTCCGTTATTATCATCTCTAAATTGACGTTCGTAAACATCATTTATTGTTGCAATTTTTGTGTATCCGGTATAGCTTGGCACACCTGTTTCGCAATATCCATGATTGAAACCATAATGTCCTTTTCTGCGATAAATATAATAACCTTTGGCTTCGGTGCAAGGCGAAACAGACCAATAAAGTTTAAAACTTTTTGTTGATGGCAGTATTGAATCAATCTCTGGTGCAGGAGCAATCACTTTTATTCTTTGCGATTTTATATCTACTAAGCTAATATTATTATTTGGGTTATTATCATTATCTTGACCTTCATCTTTTGCTTTGAATACAACTATATACGGTTGTTTCTGAACATCTTCGCAATGTGGTACCCAACGGAATGTTTTTGTTATTTTATTTGGTTGGGTTATAGTATTTCCAAAAGATGGGTTTCCTATATCAGTTATATCTTCTCGTCCAAGTCCTGTTGCGGTTAGTTTTATATTATTACACTTGTCGTCTGTTGCTATAACATCAAACTCTAAGGTGTCTCCTGCAACAATACATGTGTCGTAAACTCCTGTAATTTCAGGAGGTAGATTATCTGTTTCTTTCACATCAATTTGCATATCACGCAATATTTGCCCTAATTTTATACCGCCACGCCATTCTTCTATTAAAATGGCTATATTATAAATGCCTACTTCCATAGGATAATCCCAAACTAAATCGCCTGTATAAACATTTATTGTTAAGGAATTTGCAGCAGGTGGTAAAGAATAATTTGCTATTGGCACACCATCTTGACCTAAACAAGTAGTGAGTTTATATGCTAAACTATCGCCATCGGGGTCGTAGGCACTAGGATTGTGGATAAAAATTTGACCCTTTGCAGCAAAATCAATT
The DNA here is from genome assembly GCA_964603745.1 of uncultured Bacteroidaceae bacterium. Classification (GTDB taxonomy): domain Bacteria; phylum Bacteroidota; class Bacteroidia; order Bacteroidales; family JAFGXI01; genus CAZRWZ01. The sequence continues at coordinate 17,435 of CAZRWZ010000013.1, forward strand.
GGTTCGCTTAATAAAACAGGGGTGCTGTTGTTTCCTTCTACAAAACTTATTTTAAGTGTAGTTTTTATTGCAAAAACAACATTTACAGAACCTGGTATATTTTCTACGCCCTCGTTTCTGTTTGGGTCTTCCATAAAAATAGTGTATTCTCCTGCTCCAGGAAAAGTATGTTGTCCTACATATTTATTTCTTCTAAATGGGGAAAAATCAAACATTGCTGTTCTTTTTAATATCGCACTGTCACCATCGCCCCAATAAATCATTAATTCATCTCTATCGGCATAAACACCATTAGCAATACTTGTGAATGTTGTTATTGTTACCTCGTAGGTTGTACCACCAAGGTAACGATATGTAATTTCTCCTGCCCTGTTATGTGTTGCATAAGAGCTTATTACAAATAACAATGATAATATTGCAAATATTTTCTTCATTAATTTAATTCTATTTTTGCTTCAATATCGTTATAATCTAAATTAAATGCTTTTTGTAAATTACCTTTTGTAAAAATCAATAAATTAGTTTGATCTTTATAAAATTCGTTCATTATATTATTTATGATATCAATATTTTTAATCTTATTTTTAGAAGACAATTTAAACACCACCCAAGTTGCCTCGAAGTTCATTTTTTTTGAAACATAAACCAAATTTTGCTTTTTGTTATCGAAATTAACAGATAAAGTTTTGTTAAAATATTTTGTTATTATATCAACTGTGTTTGTGGCTTCGTTAGGTGTTCCTAAGTTTAAATCTACATTATACAATGCTTTGATGTTTTTTTGAAAATCATCTGAAAAAACTTTAACAATTACTTCGTATTCAGCTTTGTCTTTATAATATTCTATGTTTGTCATCGACACGTGAATTGGGTGTTGCGATGGCGAAAAAATGTTTAATATAATAAAAATATATGCTATCATAATTTGAAAAAAGAAAAGTAAAGTTACAAAAATATTATATGTTATTATAATTTTTGCATTTATTTAATTTGTTAAATTTTCAAAAAAAAGTTAATTACCAGGTTTTATAGAACCTATTCCATCTACTTCAAAATCTTTTGTTTTAGGGTTTCCTTTATATCTAATAGAGCCAACTCCACTAAGTTCTGCATCTAACAATTCGCTTGCGTAAACTTCTGATTTACCTACTCCTTCAACATCTATATTTGTTGTTTTAGTAATAAGTTTATAAGCTTTATATCCTCCAACTCCTGATACTTCAACCTTTGCTTCTTTTGCTTTTCCGCAAACTCTAAATGTTCCTGTACCTGACATATCTGCTTTAAAATAATTGCAGTCTATTGTTAAATTAAAACTTCCTTGTCCGCTAAGATTTGCTTCAAAAATATCGGCTCTAAGCGTATCTTTTGTAATAATTTTACCTTGTCCTTCTAATGTAATTATTTTTAAATCTTTGTAATAAACATAAATAACTAATTTAGAAAATGTGTTTGATAGGTTTTTGTTTTTATCTGTTGTGTTAATAACAAGCTTACCATACTCATTATCAATATCGAGATAACTAATAACTTCGTCTTTTTTCATTTCTAAAACTAAAGCATTTGTGTCTGATGGTATTAAATAAACTGTTGATGAGCCTTCGAGTTTAAATTCTGTAAAGTTTTTAAGTTTTATTGTTTTTTTTACTTGTGCATTTACAACACTATACGAAACTAATACTATAAATAGTAAAATAAGATTTTTTTTCATCATATTATTTTTTAATAAACTTTGCTAAAATACTTATTAATTCAGTATTTAATGGAATATCGGGAGTAAAATATGTTTTTAAATTTTCGGTATAATCATCGCTACATTGTTTTAGTAGGTGATTCATATTTTTAATTATATGTAATTCTGAATTTGTTAAAGCTTTGTGTAGAAGTTCTGCATTTGTTGTATCTACCTGTATGTCGGTTGTACCTTGAATAATAGACACGGGAATTTTTAGTTTTGCAATTTCGGTTTGTGGCTGATATTTAAACCACGAAATTATATATGCTTGAATAGAAGGACGAAATAAAGGATAAATATTTTTTGATAAACTATCAACAAAAATTCCTTTTTTTAAGCTGTCTATAACTGCATAAGCTTCTTTTTTTATTGTCTTTTTACTTTCTAATTGTTTTTTTAAAACTTTATCGGCAGAAACTCCAACACCTGCAAGCGATATGTATTTATCTACTTTAGTTTTTGTGGCAACTATCATTCCTATTAGCGAACCCTCGCTATGTCCTGCTATAATTATTTGCGAAAAGCGTTCATCTTTTTTAATAAAATTTACTATTTCAACAGCATCGTTAATATATGTTTCAAATCTTAAATCTTTTTCTTTTATTGTTGTATCAACACTTTGTGCTATCATACGTTTATCGTATCTAAAACTTGCAATACCGTTTAAACATAATTCTTCTGCCATCATTTTTAAAGAATTATTTTTTATTTGCGGATTGTTTCCATTACGGTCGGTTGGTCCAGAACCTGCTATTATAACAACTACAGGAACTTTTTCTTTTATTTTTTTAGGTAAAAGAAGTGTGCCTTTTATATTGCAAGTATTAACAGAGATTGTTTTTTCTTCTTGCACACATTTTTTGCTTATTTTTTTCTGAGAAAAAACAATAAAAGAAAATAATATCGCAAATATTAAAAAATATTTTTTTTTCATTACAGTAATGTATTTATAAAGCAACAAATGTAATGAATAATACTGATTAGTAACGAAAAATTAACTACTTCGTTAATAAAAATATTG
>CAZRWZ010000014.1:0-17297 GCA_964603745.1 uncultured Bacteroidaceae bacterium
TTTATTATGAATTACGATTTTTTGTTGCTTGTTACTTGATTTTCTATTTTATAAACTATTAACTATAAACTATAAACTATTAACTATAAACTATAAACTATAAACTATTAACTATAAACTATAAACTATAAACTTTATCTAATCAAAGTAACATTACCTTTTTTAATAAAAGTTTCTTTATCTCTACAAATTGCTTTTATGTAATATACAAAAACAGCTGGGTCAAGAAGTTTACCGTGATAAGTTCCGTCCCAACCTTTTGTAATATCAGTAGTTTCAAACATAAGTTCGCCCCAACGGTCGTAAACTGCAAAATACAACTCGTCTATAATATCGCCGTAAGCGTATAAAATATCGTTATTGCCGTCGCCATTAGGTGTAAATGCATTTGGTACATAAATATATGGTTCTCCACAAATTACGTCCATCACTATTATTTTTACAGTATCTTTGTTAGAACAACCGTATTCATCGGTAACTAAAACCTCGTAAATTGTTGTAGTTTCGGGGCTTGCTTCGGGATTTTGAATGTTTTCGTTATCTAATGAAATAGACGGTGTCCACAAATAAGTTTCTCCATCAACTGTATGCAGATTTGTAGATTCATCGTTATAAATTATATATTCATCAGCCCAAGCTGTAACTCCTAATCCATCAGGGTTATATCCTATATTTACATCAATAATATGGCTACAGCCATTTGCGTCTGTAACAGTAATGTTATGATTACCAACGCATAGGTTATTTGTTGTACTATCAACTATTCCGTTATCCCATAGGTAAGTATATGGGGGAATACCACCATCAACAAACACAGTTCCAATTCCATTGCAAGCAATATCGCAGGTTGCAATAACTGTGGCTGTATCGTAGTTTATAACAGGTGGATTAATCAAATTGATGTAACTAGTATCTTTACAATTATGTGCATCGGTAACAATAACCATATAGCTACCTTCGTAAAGTCCGGTAACAGTTTGCGTAACATCACCTGTGTTCCATAAATAAGAATAATCTGGTGTGCCACCACTTAATACATCGGCAAAAACACTAGCAGAATCTCCATTACAAATAATTCCTTGACTATTAATAACTAAGTTTATAGAATCTGGCTGCCCCACTATTACATTAGAAATTCTTTTACATTCGTCGGCATCTGTAACTGTTAGAGTGTAAAATCCTGCACAAATATTATTAATTGATGTGTTGGTGCTTCCTGTTGTCCAGATATACGTATAAGGAGCAGTAGAAGGTATTTCGATATTAGAAAAAGCAGAGCCATCGCAATATCCGAAGCAACTTGCAGGTAACGATGTTGTGTTAATAACTAAATCAGAAGGGTCGTCGATAAATACCGAAAGAATTGTATCGCAAGAATGCGAATCGGTAACCGTAACCGTGTAAGTGCCATAACCTAAACTATCGGCAATATTCTCGGTTTGTCCATCGCTCCAAATATAAGTGTAGGCAGGCGAACCTTGCGAAGCAACAACTGTTGCACTACCAATAAAACTACTATCGCCACAAAGTGTGTTTTGAATATCGGTTATTGTTGCTAATAGTTGGCTTGGTTCGCTTATACTGTCGCTGATAATTTTTGTGCAACCAATAGAGTCTGTAACTGTTACTTCGTAAATACCCGGACATAAGAAATTTATAGTTGAGTCCATATCTGAGCTTGTCCAGTCGTAAGTGTATGGAGCTAAGCCGTTTGGTGTAACCGTTAAACTTCCGTTACAATCGTTATAACATATAACATCTTGATGATTTGTTATACTAATCTGCAAATCATCAACAAAAACATTTAAAGAATCGTTTAAAACACAGCCTTTTTGGTTTGAAGCATTTAAATAGTATATTGTGTTTGTTTGCGGTGCTACCAATGGGTTTGCTGTATCTGCATTAGCTATTATTTGCGATATTGGTGTCCAATTCCAATCTATTGTATCGCTTGCTATTAGGGAATATGCGTGAATATTTATAGTATCTCCTTTGCATATTATTGTGTCTTTTAATACAACTTGCAATGGTATAATTTCTACTTGCACGGTGTCTGTTGCATTAACATTACAAAATTGTTCGTGAACTGTAACAATATAATTTGTTGTAATTGTAGGATTTACCAATAGGCTATCGTTTGTAGATATTACTGTTCCCGAACCTTGTTGATACCATAAGTAAGTAATAGTGCTATCATCAGCATTAGCGTATAAAATTACTTGTTCGCCTGGGCAAATTCCTGTATCAGGATATGCTATTACATTTAAACTGTTATCGTGAACAACAACTAATTGAGTTAAATCTAAACAAGCATCGTAAGAAGCTGTCATATGATATTCTGTTGTTGTAGTTGGAAAAGCTATAGGATTTGATATACTGCTATCACTTAAGGTGTTAGTATTATCCCATAAATAATTAATATTAGTATTTGGCAAAGGATTTATACCTATTGTAATACTATCGCCTAAACAAATATGTGCTACTTGCAAACTATCTAAAGAGCTTGCTCCAACAGTAATAGTTTTATAAACTGTATCGGATAAATTGCAAGTACCGGGGTCGTTAGCAACTAACATTATTGTGTATGTTCCTGCACTAAATGTATGGCTTGGATTTGTTTCTGTTGAAGTAGCACCGTCGCCAAAATCCCAAAAATATGTTGAGCCAAGACTTGTGTTAACAAACTGAACATTATAAGGTTCGCAGCCATTTCCCGGAAATTGAAAATCGGCAGCAGTAAAATCGTCCATAAATGAAAATCTAAACACGGCATTATTACATACCCAAGTTTCGTTAATAATACCACCATTATCTTCGCTCCATACTCCCGATGTAGTGGGGAAATCGTTGCACGATGCTAATGGTGTTGCCGGATAATTATAAAACCCGCAACTAGCACAAACCGATTGATATATATTTCCTTTTTTGTCGAAACGAGCTGTGCCACCGTCAACGTGGTCGTGACCGCAGTAATAATTTCCGGAGTGTTGTTCTCCAAAAAATGTGGCATAATCTAAATTAGAGGCATCTTCTGACATAACCATTATATAAAAATCTTGTCCATCGGTAACAGATTGATAAGCATCAGGGGTAATATCCATACCGTGAGTACCAAAATTATTATCTGTCCAGTGTACAGGGTATGCAGAACTTGGGTTGTCGCTAGGCCAAACACGTCCCCAGCCCGACAGATATATTCTGTTGCAAACATCTACAGCAAAAGCTGTTATAGATATGTTTGGTTCTCCAATACCTGTTCCGAAAACGGTAGAATATTCTATGTTTGAAAGTGTAGGGTCTAGTTTAACAATAAATTGCCCCGAATTTGGTGTGTTATATGCAGCATTATAAATTAATGTATTGCCTGTGGCTTCGGTTTGTCCTGCAAGATATACATTGTTGTCGTGGTCTAAACGAACAAAATATGCTTGGTCGTAGTGGTCGGAACCAAAATAAGATGAATTTATTAAAGTTTGTCCGTCGTAAGAAATATGAGCAACAAAACCATCGGTTGTGCCACCGTTAAAATTTGTATTATAAGCTCCTGAAGTAGTTGGAAAATCTGAAGAAACTGTTCCTCCAGCAACATAAACATCGTAAACATCATCTACATCAACAGAGTAAATTGCATCGTCTTTTGTGCCTCCAAGATATGTTGACCACATCATTCCTGATAAATCGGGTGATAGTTTAAAAACAACCGCCTCTTGTTTTCCTGCATTTGAGTTTTGCAAACCTGCTACAACGGGGAAATCGGTAGAAAAAGTTGATGTTCCTACATAAACATCATTTTTGTTATCAACAATAACTTCTCCTCTTGCTCCGTCGGCATAGTTGTAATATAGGCTGTCGTTACCATTCATAAGAACAACACCATTGCTGCTAATATAATTTTTGAAATTTAAACCATCGTTGCTACTACCACCTACGTATGTTGATGCTAGCAACTGAGAACCATTTTCGCTAAATTTTGAGACGTAAATATCAATTCCGTTTGGAAATCGTACAACATTATCATAAACAACAGAATCGCCTCCGGCAAATGTTGATTGATATGCAGTTGCACTTGTCGGAAATGTAGAAGAACCTGTTGTTCCAAAAACAATTAATTCGTCATATTCATTCACAACTAAACTATGAGGTAAATCTCCGTTTTCACCTCCTAAATATGTTGCAAACAAACGATTAGTACCTGTTTCATCATATTTTATTATTGCTACGTCCCAGTTGCCTGCATTGGTTATTTGATATGCTCCTGGTGATGCAGGATAACCATTTCCGTTAATTATTCCCCCGGAATAAACATTTCCTTTACTGTCGTATGTTGCAGTAAAACCCCAATTGTCTGATGTTGAACCCGAATATGTCGAAAATATTAAAACAGGGTCTATTATCAAAGGGTAATCTGTGTTATATCTTCCTACATCGAAAGAAAGGGTATTGTTGTTTAAAATATATTTAATTTTCACTTCTTTTTTATGTCCGTTTATTTCTTGATAAGCAAAAGGAGCAAGTTCGTAAATAGAATGAATAGAGGTTTTTATAATTAATTTCCCGTTTTCTAAGTATAAATTATCTTGTCCGATAAATTTCATTTTAATTAAATCGGGATTTTCGCCTTCGGCAATAATAAAATCATATTTTATTCCTCCATCAACTTTTTTTATTTTTAAATTTATACCGTTGTAAAGTTCTTGATATTCAATTTCTTTATAACTATATACATAAGATGCCCAATTTTTACGTTCTCCTATAAAAAAGTTTTTGTAATCTGTTGATTGATAATTAGCATAAATTGAGGGCATTATGTTACAATTAATAAATTCCATTTTATAACAATGAGCATTTATATTTTTAATTTTTCGTGCATATCCGTGGTGTGCTTGCGAACCTGCTAAATCGCCTTTGTTGTAAACATTATATGTGAAACAATTATTTTCGAAATAGATTTGACCGGAGCTAAATTCTAATTTATATCTGACATTATTAGGGTATTGCCCTTTGTTTTCTTCAAATAAATCTTGTGAAAAAACTGTATTTGAAGTAATTAGAATAAAAAATAATATATTTATTATTGTCCTCACTGATAAAAAAATATTATTTTATAAAGTTAGTAAAATTTATACTTAAAACAAATTGCTTTTTTGTTTTTCTAAACAAACTCTTCTTAGTGCTTGAGTTTATGGACAAGCACTACTTATTATATTTAAACAAAACTTTTTTTACACTACAATTTGTAATAAAACTATTTATTTCTTGAAAATAGGGTAAAGAAAAAATCTTAACTTCATTGTCTAATGTGCAATAAACGAGATTGTTAAGTTCTTCGTAGAAAATGTTTTTGGGAGAATAAGATGCTTTAAGAATGTATGTGTTTTGTGCTTCGGCATCGAACATATATGTATTTTGGTTTGTAGCAATAATAAATTTTTTGTTTGAAACTTTACAAACCGAAATAATATTTTCATTATCGAAACTGTATTTTTCTTGCAAGGTGTTGTATAATAAATAGAAAGCACTTATTTTAGCATTGTTGCCAGCATTGCCAAAAAACAAAACACTATTATCATACGATGCTAATATTTCAACAGTTTTAAAATTAATATTTATAGATGTTTGAAATGCTCCGGTAGAATAATAAAATTTTTCTATTTTGCTTACTCCAATGCCGTTTGAGTAAGAATTTCCGACAATATAATCGTTGTGAATGCAAAAAATATTTGAATTATTAGAACTGTTTTCTGATATTGATGTTTTTTTTGCAAAATTATCGTAACTATATGCTACAATAGAGTTGTTTTTTTGCGATGCGTAAACCAAATAATTATCTATTAATAAATTTCCTTTATATTCGTATGGAGGATTATTTAAATTGCTATTTCTCCAAAATTCTTCATAATTTTTTGTGTTTATACTTATTAATTCCCCGTTTTTTGTAAGTAACAATAAACTGTTATAATACGAATTAATTTCGGCATCGCATAATAAACTGTTGTAGGTATATTTTTGAACAAAAGATTTTGAAATATCATTTTCAAAAACATAACTATTGTTTTGGTCGGTAGTAATTAACAGTATTTTTTCTAATTTTTTATTTATTGATGTAAGATGTATTTTACGATATGTTTTTTTATTGTTAAATTTATCAGAGGCACTTATAACAATATCGTAACTACCAGATTCTATTCTTATATCATCTAAAATAATTGTTGTATTAAGCTGAAATTTTTGAGCATTAACATTAAAACTATGTGTTCCCGAAATATTTTGTGCATTATCATTTAAGATATAAACAGATACATTTGTAATTGTTTCATTATCTGTTATTTCTGCACTAATTTGTATTGTGTCGATAACAGAAAAACTAGCATTGGTTTGTGGTAATAAAATTTGAATTATCGGAGGTGTTGTATCTTTTTCTTTTTTACAAGAAAAAATTATTAATAACAATATTGATATTATAAAAAGCTTTTTCATTTACTTGCTAATATACAAAAAAAATGGAGGATACAAAATGTATCCCCCATTTAGATTGAACTATAATATTGTCTTATTTTACAAACTTTATTATCTTATCGTTAATTCTTACAAAATAAATTCCTGAATTTAAATTACTTGTTGCAATTGAAATAGAGTTATTACCCATTAAAATATTAACATTTTCATTAGAAATTATTTTTCCTGTATAAGAAACAATTTGAATGTTTGCTTGGTTATTCTTAGTTGAATTAAATTCAATATTTAGAATATCTTTTACAGGATTTGGATATAATTTAAGATTGTTAAGTGTTTCAATCTTAGTTATTCCTGTAGAAGTATCTTCATTTATTAAAATTATATCACTCCAAGTTTGAATACTTCTTAAAGAATCGTTACTTTCTTCACAATCTAAAGATATTGATACAAGATACGAACCATAAGCTCCACCAAATGTATAAGTTTCTGTTATTGTTTGAGTTTGTTGATTAGAACCAACAAAAGACCATTCTACTTCTAATGTAGTGTTATTAACAAGTATAACATTGCTTACGTAAACATTTGTAGGAATAAAATCTAAGCAAGAGTCTATTGCAGCATTAGAAATGGTATCAATAATTTGGTTAGAAGTGTCGTTGTCAACCACAACATAAGAGCTTGAAGAAGTTACACAACCATTAGCGTCTGTAACAGTGTAAGAATAAGTTCCTTCGCAAAGATTTGAAATTGTTTGAGTGTTAGCTCCGTTAGACCAATTATAATTGAATGGAGCTGTTCCTGCAAAAACCGAACCTGTTAATTCTCCATCACATTCTCCTTGTTCAACTACATCAAAACCATCATAAGCCATAAATCCTTCGCAAGGATCGCTTTGTTCGATGTCAATTGTGTCGCAATAATCGGCAGAACAACCGTTTGAAAACTCTGCGTGTAAACAAGCAACTACAGGAAGTGTTGTGTATTGAAAATTAACACTACTTGTTGTAAAGGTTTGTCCTTCAATATTCCAACTTAATGACGAAGGCATAGATTGCCCATTTAAGGTGTCGTAAGACCAAGATCCGTCTTGAAAAGTAATTGTGTTGGTAGTTGAGTCAATTGTGTAAGTGAAATCTGCTACACAATTAGATTGTCCGAATGTGAACATTGCGAACCCTAATGCTAAAATTGTAAATAATCGTTTCATAATATAAAAATTTTAATTTATTAATTTATTTATTTTCTATTTGATAAACACGGTTTTTTTAAAAGGTTGCCTTACTTTATTATTTTTTTTCTAAAAATAATTGAATTGCCTGATTTTACAAGTAATACATAACTACCTTTTTTTATTAAATTTGTTTTTATTTTTAAAATATTAAGATGTGTATTATCGAAATTACGATAAAAAACTTGTTTTCCTGTAATATCTATAATTGAAATTGATAAATCTTGCAGACTATTATCAATATCAATATTTAAAAAATCGTTAAAAGGATTTGGATAAATATTTGCTTCAATTTTATTGATATTTTCAACATTAATTATTTCTGTTTCTTGTATATGTATTAATATGTTTTGTATTGTATCTTTGTTTTGATTTAAATTTGCCGGAAAAGACTGTGTGGTTTTTCCTGCTTTTTCGGTATAGATTAAATTAAATCCTAAAGGAACATTTTTAAATTCAAAATTTCCGTTTTCATCACTAAGTGAGTAATCTATAATTTTACCACAATTATTATATATTAATATAGTGATGTTTTGTGCAACTCCTTCGTAGTTCAATTTTGCCGACGAGAACCAATTTTGATTAAAAATATTTGTTTCAAAATTGCTGCCTTCATCATAAACTACTTTTCCCGAAATATATCCAAAACCGTGATTTATATCATTATTATGTAAAAGACTTATGTTTTGAGTAATAGCAGTGTCTGCATAGTTTATCAAAGCATTGTTATAGTGTGCTGTGTTGCCGGCATAAGTAGGGTAGTAGAGTGGATAGTAATTTTCAATATCGCCAAAATATGGTATGGCGTAAACTGTGTAATTGCCTGTATCTAAGTTGTTAAACGTATAAAACCCATTTGTGATATGTGTATATGATATTGCTGTGTAATTGTCTGTTTCTACTTTGTTTAGAACAGCAATGCCTTCGGGTAATAGTGCTGTTTTTGCATACACATTTCCCGAAATTGAAATATCCGGAATAATAATGTTAGGAATAACTATGGTTTCGCAATAGGTATCTTCGCAAACTATTGAAAAGCAAGAGTTTAAAGATGTGTAAATATGTAAGCAAACGCTGTATGTTCCTGGTGATAAGAATGTATGAGCAGGATTTTCTAAATCAGAATTTATTCCATCATCAAAATCCCAAAAATAATCGCAAATTGTTCCATTTGTGTACGATGTACTATTAAAAGTTATGGTATTTGTACTTGTATCTAAAGTGTAAGTAAAATCTGCTATACAAGAATCTATAGGGTAAATTGACGTATATATTGTATCGCAAAAACTACTTGAGCAATTTTGATTAAAATCTACATATAAACAAACATTTAAAATTGTTGTGTCGTATTGCAAAATAGGATTTTGTTGGTCGCTGAAAACAGTTCCGTTAATTGTCCAAGACCAATTTAGAGCAGTTAAAGAATTATCGGTAGAATATGAGCTGTCAGTAAATTGAATTGTTTGATTATTGCTATCAATAGTATAGGTGAAATATGCAATGCAATTTTGCGAAAATGCAGAATTTGATATCAATAAAGTTATTATCAGTAATATAAAATTAAGTTTTTTCATTGTTTTTTAAAATAAGTATCGTACACCAAAGTTAATTCCCATATTATTTAAAGATTGTCGATAATAAGTTTTGTCAGAGATAATAGAATTTAAATGATAACGATAATATGGATAAATTAAAACACTAAATTTATCGTTAAGATTATATCTAACACCTGCACCAAATAATAGCCAGAAATTAGCTTTAACATAAGGTAAATCGGTGTTTTCTATTAATTCTTCGTTGTTTTTTAGGTTGTATGTAAAGCCTTGTGTTTTAATATGTAAGCCTGTAATTAGACCTGTGCGAATAAATGGCGAAAATTTCTTTATTCTATTAAATGTAAATTCAATGTATAAAGGTATTTCAATGTATTTATATTTATTTACATATTTCATATTTTGTTTTGTGATACTTGTATCGTTTTTGTTTGCTAATATAGAATCTGTAATAGTTATTTGAGTTGAATCTATTATTTGTATATAAGTTGTGTCGCCTTGAATTAAAGAATCTATATTTACATAATTTGTTGTATCATAAATTGTTTGCGTGTAGTCGTTATATTCCCAGTAATTTATTTCTTGTATTAAAGTTTCTTCATATTTTGCATTAAATTGTTCGTTGTATTGTGTAAAATTTAGTCCAGAAATTAATGAAATATTTTTAAACTGATAGCCAACTTCTGCTCCAAAATCAAAAGCTAAACTATTGCTCGAAGATGAGTTTAATTTATCGACCAAACTTTTGTTTTCTTGGTTGTTTGTAGAGTAATTTATAAAACTATAATTTGGTGATACATTTAAGCCAACAAACCAATGATTTGATGAAACTATTATTTCTTCGCCTGTTGCAGTAAAACCAATTGTATCGTTGGGGATATTAATATCGGGTAGATATAATGCGTTTGATTTATTTAGTAAAACTAATTGTTTTGCATCAATAAATTGGATATTGTTTTTGGTGATTTTACTGTTTAAATTTAAACTGTTTTTTGATGTGCTTTTTTCTGCTTGTATATCTGGTTTAATTTCTGAAACAGGAATAACAACAGCTGTTTTGGTGGTTTTATTATTTGTAGTTTCATTTGCAGTAGAACTAATTTGTTTAGATGTATTTTTATTTGCAATTACTTTATTGTTGGTATTTACATTTTGTTTTGTGTTTAAAACTACCGATGGTTTATTTATATTATTAATTGGTTTGGTTGTAACAGTTTTTGTTACAGCTTTTTTTGCAATAATATTTTCTTTTTTTGTATTAATAGTTTTTTTCTTCTTTTTTGTAACTGCTATATTATTAGTAGTTTTATTTTCTTTAATATTTGTGCTTATATTATTATTACTGTTTTTGTCAATAATATTTGTAGTGGAGTTTTTAATATTTTGATTTTCAGCAATATTTTTGTTTATATTTTTATCAGGAGTATATAAAAATATAATTGTTCCTATTATAGATATAGCAATAAGTGTACTTGCTACTTTAAAATAAGTAGCTTTAATAATATTGCGATAATACATTCGCTTTTTTATTGCCTGTTTCACCGAAGGAGATGGCGTAATCTCCATTGTTTCAAGATTATCTCGAAACAGATTATCGATATTTTCTAAGTTCAAATTCATAACAAAATCTCCACTTTTTGTTTATAATTTTTTTCGTTAAATTCTTTTTTTTTAAGTTTTTCAAGAATTGTTTTTTGCAAATATTTTCTTGCTTTAAACAATTGTGTTTTCGATGTGCTAACACTTATATTTAATTCAATAGCAATATCTTGATGTGTATATTTTTCGAAAACATAAAGGTTGAAAACTAATTTATACCCTATCGGTAGTTCTTTAATTAATTGTAATATTTCTTCTTGCGAAATAGGGTAGTCCACTTCGTTTTCTTCGCTGTTATAGCTTAATAAATCAGTATTTTCATTATCTATATCAGTAAATAAATTATGTTTTTTATTATCTCTAATATGAGTTAATGCTGTATTAACAACAATTCTCTTTATCCAAGCAGAGAATGAATTAACAGTATTAAAATCATATTTTGATATTTTTGTAAACACTTTTATAAAACTTTCTTGAAGTATGTCTTCGGCTTCGGAAATGTCTTTTGCATAGCGTGCACAAATACCGAGCATAGCAGAAGAATATAAGTCGTATATCCTCTCCTGTGCATAGGATTTTCCTCGTTTGCAATCAGAAATTATGTTAATATCTAAAGCCATATTTACATTAATAACACATATTATATATAAAGGTTGCCTAAGTTATTATATTTTTTGAAAAAATAAAAGGCCTATCAATTTGATAGGCCTTTTAAATTATTTGTAAAGTTTGTTTGTTACTCTACTTTAACATTTATAGCATTTAATCCCTTAGGACTTTCTTCTATTTCGTAACTCACTTTGTCACCTTCGTTAATATTGTCAATTAAACCTGTTTTGTGTACAAATACGTCTTTACTACCGTCGTCTGGTGTGATAAACCCAAATCCTTTAGTGTTATTGAAAAATTTTACTACTCCGTTACTCATAATTCATTATTTTTTAATTTATATTAACTACAAAGTTAATACTTTTTATTTTCAAACCTAATTTTTTTTTATCTTTTTACATAATATACAATTACTTATGTTTATTAATATTAATAATTATTAGATTTTATGTTTTTTATATATCGTATTTCTATTATTTTAAAACAGTATATTAGTTTTTCTTTTCCGTATTTATATTATTGATATTAAACGCTTTACATTTGTATTGACTGTTGCAGATTTGTTGTTTTTGTTTATTGTAAAAAATAATTAACAAAAGTATTATGTGGTTTAATAAAGAAAATTATAAAATTTTATAAAAAGAATTTATTTTGTATAGTTTTATTATTTACACTAATTATCTTTGTAAAATGCATCAAGTAACACAAAATACAAAACAAATTACTTTAGCAGGATGGGCATCAATAATTTTTAATTTATTGTTGTTTGTTTTAAAATATTGGGCAGGTATTGTTTCGGGTTCTGTTGCTATGATTGCTGATGCTTGGCATACTCTAACAGATAGTATATCTTCGATAATTTTGCTTGTGGGAGTAAAAATATCAGAAAAAAAACCAGATGCAAAACGACCTTTTGGATATGGCAGAGCAGAGCTTATTTCTTCTATAATTATTGGGGTTTTGTTAGCAATGATTGGTTTTAAGTTTTTTCACGAAAGTATTTTAAAATTAATTAATGGTGGCGAAGAAACTTTTGGTAAAATAGCAATAATTGTAACAGCTATTTCTTTGGTAATAAAAGAATTGATGGCTCGGTATTCTTTTTTTATTGCAAAAAAAAATAATTCTGTTGTTCTAAAAGCCGATGCTTGGCATCATCGTAGCGATGCAATATCATCTTTAGTTATTTTGATAGGTATTTTTATTTCGCCTTATGTTCCTTACGTTGACGCAATTCTTGGTATGTTGGTTTCAGGTTTCATTTTTTATACTGCCTTCGATATTTTTAAAGAAGCTGTTAATCCTATTCTTGGCGAAAAACCAAGTAAAGAGATTGTAAATAAATTAAATAAAATTAGTAATTCTGTTTCTGATATCGATGTTAAATTACATCATATACATATTCATAATTATGGAAATCATGTAGAACTTACTTGCCATATTGTGTTACCTGCCGAAATGAAATTGTCTGAGGCCTCAGAAATTGCTGATAGGATAGAAGCAAAGATTTATAGCGATTTAAATATTATTGCAACAATTAAAAAAGAACCGGAAAATAATTGATAATTATCAATTATCAATTATCAATTATTAATTATCAATTACTAATTAGAGCTTGTCTATAAAGTCTGATTTCTGCGTTGTTGCTCAAAATCCAAATCCTCAAATACCTTAGTATTCTGCGGTTTGAATTTCTCACAGGCTTTGAACTCGAACTTTATAGTTCAATCTCTTGACTTTATGGACAGACACTAATTATCAATTATTAATTATCAATTATTAATTACACATTACTAATTATTAATTACTAATTAGAATTAAGTATATTTGTAGTCTATAATCAACATTAAAGGTAATTAAATATAACATATGACAATAAAACATAGAATATCATTTTTTTTAATTTTATTTGGGTTTGTTGCGTTATCTCAGAATGTAAAAATTAATATAGCCCCTATAAACATACACGAAAGTATACCTAGAGTAATAGGTTTAGATTTTGAAAATTATATAAAAAACATGCATAGATTAGAATGTGGAGTTGCATATTATTTTTCCACTCCACAATATTCAGGCGATGGAGAGTACGAAGGACTAAGAATAAGAATGTCGTATAAATTATATTTAAAAAAAGATATTCAATATCAATCTTATTTTATAGCACCATCAATATATTATTTACACACAAGTGTTCCTGAATATGATGAACCTTTTGTATATCAAACAAAAGGGATTAGAAATGCTTTTGGTTTTGGATTAAGGTTTGGATATCAAAAAATATTGGCAAAACGATTAATTATTGGAGCATATCTTAATCCTATATTATATTATAACAATATTTATAAAGAATTTGATGATGGGTCTAAGCAAGATTATTACAAAAATACTTTTGAAGTAGAAATAGGAGTATGTTTTGGTTTTATTTTTGGAAAACTTAATAATCACAAATAATGTATTTTAAATCAGTGGATTAACTCCGTTGAGGCTTTGCTTTTGCTAAACTCGTTTCTCGTTAGCACTAGTGACAGTATCCTTGATTTAATGACATTAACAGGTAAAAGAAATTAATAAGCTTTCATAAAATTAAATAAAAATTGTTTCAAAAAAAACAAAATATTAATAACTTGCAATTCAGAATATCAACGATAAAAATAAGCATTTATTATTAATAATTTAACCAAAATGGATAAACAATTTGCAAAGGATATTAAACTTGGTTTAACAAACAAAAACAAATTTATACCCGACCGTCAATATTACGACGACAAAGGAAGTGTTTATTTTCAAGAACTTATGTCGTCGTCGGAATATTATGTTACTGATAGCGAATATGAAATTTTTGATAATTACAAAACGGCATTATGCGAAATTTTTACAAAAGATACAAAAGAATTTAAAATTATAGAATTTGGTGCAGGCGATGCTTTAAAAACAAAATTGCTTTTGCAAGAATGTGCAAAATCTCATAAAACAAGTTATTTTCCTATAGATTTTAGCAAAAAATATCTTAACGATATGGAAAAAGATTTTGCTGAAAATTTACCTAATATTGAGATAAAAACAATTAATGCCGATTATTTTGAAGCATTAGAATTACTTGGTAAAGACGATAAATCACGCAAAATAATACTTTTTATTGGTAGTAGTTTGGGCGGTTTAACCGATACGGAAATGGATAATTTTTTTGCAAAATTATCAAGTTTACTAAACAAAGGAGATATTTTATTTTTTGGTTTCGATTTAAAAAAGAAACCAGAAATTTTATACAAAGCATATCATAACACTTGCAAAAATTGGTGTAGTTATTTGCTGCAACGAGTTAACAAAGAGTTAAATGCAAATTTAAATTTAACTAATTTTGAATATTACACAACATATAATCCCGAAAACGGTAAATTTAAATGGTATTTTATTAGCAAAAAACAGCAAGTAGTAGATATAAAAGCCATTAATTTAAAAATTAATTTTGAGCTTGGAGAAGCTATTTATGTAGGGCAATCGAAAAAATTTAGTATTGCCGAAATACATGATATTGCAAAAAAATATAAGTTTAAAGATTTAAAATTTTATTTTGATAAAAAGAAATATTTTACTGATGTTGTTTTTATAAAATAAGATATACCTTATATCCGTAGGTTTAGTTTTAAAATATTAATAGTCAGGGCTTCACTATTTAAAATAAAGTGAAACTGATTAGTATTTAACAACTTATAAACTAACAGAGTGAAACCCTGACTTGCGGATTTAAGGATATACTAAAACCACATAAATTTCCGAAAAGCTAAATGAATTGAGTATAAAAAAGCAAGTATTTTTATTTACAAGAGCAAGTACTTCGCATTCTCAAGTTTTTTTATCATTTTTGTTGTTTAAAAAAAATAAAATGAAAAATCGAAATTAACAAGTTCGTCTTAATCGTATGATAATTAAAATATCCCAATTGGGATTAAATTTATAGAAAAATGAATAACATATTAAAAAAATCGTATCCATATTTATTAACAGTTTTGTTGTTTTTTGTACTTGCTTCGGCATATTTTCCTCAAACATATCAAGGCAAAGAAGTAGCAATGCACGATAAAAAAACATGGCAAGGAATGTCTAAAGAAGTTAAAGATTTTGAAAAAGAAACCGGAGAAACTTCGCTTTGGACAAACGGAATGTTTGGCGGTATGCCAACATATTTAATAAATACTTATGCTCCGCATAACTACACAAAATATGTAAATAAAATTATGCAACTTAATGTAAAACTACGTCCGGTAAGTTTTGCATTACTCTATTTTCTAGGGTTTTACATTGCACTTTTAGCTTTTAAATTCGATAAATGGCAAGCCCTTATAGGAGCTTTAGCTTTTGGTTTATCATCATATTTTTATATAATAATACAAGCCGGACACATAACAAAAGCAACAACAATAGGATATATGCCTCCAATAATTGCAGGTATTTATTTGGCATATAACGGCAAACGAGTTTTAGGAACAGCAATAATGAGTCTGTTTTTAGCTCTTCAACTTATGAATAATCACCTTCAAATAACATATTACACAATGCTAATTATTTTGCCAATGATAATTGTGTTGTTTATTGATTATGTAAAAGAAAAAAAGATTAACGATTTTGTAAAAAGTACTCTTGTTTTAGCAGTGGGCTTATTTTTAGTGATAGGAGCAAATTTTGAATCACTTTACACAACCTATCAATATGGCAAATATACTACTCGTGGAAAATCTGAATTAACCAACGATAAAGCAAACAAAACATCGGGCTTAGACCGTGATTATGCTACAGATTGGAGCTATGGTAAAATGGAAACTTTCAATCTTTTAATTCCTGATTTATATGGTGGTGCAAGTGGTGGCGAATTGTCTGAAAAATCAGCATCTTTCGAAGCCTTATCTAAACTTGTGAAACCACAACAAGCAAAAGATATTATTAAACAATATCCACTATATTGGGGACCACAACCAATGACATCGGGACCTGTTTATATCGGAGCTTTAGTTATTTTCTTATTTGTGATGGGTATTTTTCTTGTAAAAGGACCTATTAGAACTTGGCTTATTGTTGCCACAGTGCTTTCAATAACTTTGGCTTGGGGTAAAAATTTTATGTGGCTTACCAATTTCTTTTTCGATTATATTCCTGGATACAACAAATTTAGAACAGTTTCTATGACCTTAGTGATGGCAGAATTTACAATACCTCTTTTAGGTATGTTTGCTTTGCGAAATATAATTTCTAAAAAAGTTACTAAAGAACAAATTATTACTGCACTAAAATATTCTGTTGGCATAACAGCCGGAATTATTATTATTTTTATGATAAACCCCGGATTTTTATCTTTTGAAACAGGAACAGAAGCAGACTATTTTATGAGAATGTTCGGTATAAAAGACCCTAATCAAGGACGACAATTAACCGATTTATTAGTTCCTGCATTATTAGAAGACAGAGCTTCTATCTTTAGAAGTGATGCTATAAGGTCATTGGTAATAATTTTAATAGGAGCTTCTGCAATTTGGTTATACATTAAAGAAAAACTAAAATTAAATTATTTGTATGTTGTTTTGGCTGTTGTAATAGTTTTCGATTTATGGTCGGTAGATAAAAGATATTTAAATAAAACACATTTTGTTTCTAAAAGAAAAGCCGAAGTACCTTTTAAACCAACAGTTGCCGACAATGCAATTTTAGAAGATAAATCGCCAGATTACAGAGTTTTAAATTTAACTGTAAGTACTTTTAATGATGCTTCTACTTCGTATTTTCACAAGTCTATTGGTGGTTATCATGGTGCAAAAATGAAACGATATCAAGAACTTATAGAATTTGCTATAAGCCCTGAA
>CAZRWZ010000014.1:17397-20054 GCA_964603745.1 uncultured Bacteroidaceae bacterium
AATGCTTGGTTTGTTGATAACTACAAGCTAGTTAAAAATGCCGACGAAGAACTTGCAGCGTTAAAAGATTTTAAATCTAAAAACACAGCAATTGTTGACGAAAGATTTAAGGATAATTTGTTTGATATAAAAAACAGTAATTCTGGAAGTATTGAACTAACTGAGTATAAACCTAATAAACTTACATATAAAACTAAGGCAGAAACAGACCAATTGGCTGTTTTCTCAGAAATTTATTACGACAAAGGTTGGAACGCCTATGTTGATGGTGAAATTATGCCTCATTTTAGAGCAAACTATGTGTTGCGTGCAATGCGAGTGCCAAAAGGCGAACACAAAATAGAGTTTAAGTTTGAACCCGAAAGTACATTTTATGCTTCAATATCAAGTGTTAGTTCAATACTTTTAATACTTTTAGTTTTTGGAACTTTCTTTTTAGAAATATCAGGAAATAAACTTGTTAGAAAATTCGATAAATAAAATATGAAATTATCGCTAATAATACCTGTTTATAATCGTCCTGATGAGATTATGGAATTACTCGACAGTTTGACAAAACAAACTGAAAATAATTTCGATATAATTATTGTTGAAGATGGTTCAGAAATTAAATGCGATAAAATTATAGAGGACTATAATCATAAACTTGATATAAAATATTTTTTTAAACCAAATTCGGGTCCCGGACAAAGCCGAAACTATGGTGCAGAACGTGCCACAGGCGATTATGTTATTTTTTTAGATTCAGATTGTTTAATTCCGTATAAATATATAGAAGAGGTAAACAAAGAATTAAATAATAATTATGTTGATTGTTTTGGCGGCCCCGATAATGCACACTCTTCTTTCACTAATATCCAAAAAGCCATAAACTATTCTATGACATCTTTTATTACAACAGGCGGAATAAGAGGGAAAAAGAAAGGTTTAGATAAATTTTTTCCTCGTAGTTTTAATATGGGTTATTCTAAAAAAGTTTTTGAAAAAACAGGAGGCTTTGGTAAAATGCGTTTTGGCGAAGATATTGATATGAGTTTAAGAATTATAAAACTCGGTTTTAAAACACGCTTATTCGATAAAGCTTTTGTTTATCACAAACGACGAACAAATTTCAGACAGTTTTATAAGCAAGTTAATAATTCAGGTATTGCAAGAATTAATTTATATAAACTCCACCCCGAATCGTTAAAACTTGTGCATTTTTTACCATCGGTTTTTGTTGTGGGAATGGTATTTTTAATTTTATTTAGTCTGTGTATTCACTATTCGTTTAGTTTGCTTTTTCTTGCATTAGTGCTTACAATTTTTATCGATTCGCTTATAAAAAACAAAAGCGTTCCTGTTGCATACTACTCTGTAATAGCATCGCTAATACAATTAACTTCTTATGGATTAGGATTTATAAAATCATTTTGGAAACGTATTATTCTTAAAGAAAAAGAGTTTTCGGCTTTTAATAAAAATTTTTATAAATAGGCTCTGCTGAAAAGCTCTGAGGTGTAATAGATTTTTATTCATAAAGTCTAGAAAAAACAAGCCATATCATTTATATTTTGATATGGCTTGGTTTTTTAATATAAATTTTGATATTTAATCATCAACACCAAATTCTTCGTTATCAACATAAGGAGTTTTTCTTCTGCCTGTAATAGAAAGTATTTTACCCGATACAATACCTGCGATAATAGCAATACCAATAGTTAAACCAATACCTGCAAGTTGTGCACTTACGTTGATATTAGGAATAACAACAAGAGCAGCTAAACCACCAAATAATCCGGGAATACCGTGTAGGTTAGAAACACCACAAGTGTCAATAAGTTTTAAACCTTTTTCTAAACGAGATTGAACTAAAGCAAATCCCATAGTAGAAATAGCTCCTGCAACTAAGCCAATAACTATTGCTTCGGCAGGGCTTGCTGTGTTACAAACAGAACCAATTGCAACACCACCGGCAAGCGATGCGTTTGCTATATCGGCAGCATCAATTTTGCCACGCAACCAAGTTGTAAATAAGTATGTTATTATAGTAGCACCACTCAATGCAAGAATTACATTAACAGCAGTGTGGGCAACTTCATTCAAAGGAACTAAAGCCGCACAGAAACTTGGCCAAAATACCCAAAGTATCATACTTCCAAGCAAAGAGAATCTATCAGAAGTAAAATCTGCTTCAATTTCTGTATTAAATTCGTCTTTTGTTGTCATAGAAATTGCAACACCAATACCAAATATAGCACCAAATGCGTGAATTACAATTGAACCACCAACATCAACAAAACTACCTGACTGAATAAGTCCAAAACCATCGCCAAGCATAATATATTCGTTTAGCATATATGCAGGAATAAATAATACTCCTAACAAAATGTATTGCCACATTTTTAATCTACCAAGAACTGCACCGGCAGTAATAAGTAAACTTGCAGCGGCAAATTCCGATAGAATTAAGCTATCAATTTCTGATACTTTTTCTGTTCCGAAAATTCCGCTGTTTATTAATAAAATGTAAGCGGGAATAGAAACACTAACAAGTAAAAATGTAGCAGTAATAGCCGAACGGCCATATTTGCGTACAAATACCATTAAAAAACCAAAACCAAGTAATAACATAGCCATAATATGTATAGCTCTGTAATACTTTTGTCCGTCTGATA
>CAZRWZ010000015.1:0-4585 GCA_964603745.1 uncultured Bacteroidaceae bacterium
CCTACGCAAGCCTTGAACTCGAACTTTCTACACTAGACACTTGAGTTTATGGACAAGCACTAAATAGGGTCTGCTGAAAAGCTCTGTAAAATAATTGTATAAAAAAGAGTATTCAAATAAAGTTGAATACTCTTTTTTTTATTAATTCCGTATCATACTGATTAGTAATAAAATTTGCCTATAAATTCACTTTGTTTTTTTATAATGATTTAATTATCTATCGGTATAATGGATATTAAACATCGGTGATTTTTGAAAATTAACAACCTAACCGCAAGCGGACGAAGTATAATTTAAGAAACAAACATTTAACTACGTTGATTCTGTTCGCCGCAAACGTCGAGGAATTAAATATTTCAATTGGGATTAATTATTTTTCAAAACAATCTCATCATACTCTGTTTCAAATTTTAATTTATGTTTAGCTTCTTCTATGGCTAAATCTCTAAATAAAATTTCAAATTCTAGAGTTGGTGCTTGTTCCGATAATTTCATATATAATTTATAAGCCGATTTTTCACGTTTCATTGCAAGAATTAAAGCATTTTCGTAAGACATATCATCAGATACTTTGCTTGCAATTAAGTAATCACCAATTTTTAAATCGGTAACTTTGCCCGATTTAAGCGAATAAGTTCCTCCTGCTTTAATTTTTTCTAATCTAGCTTTGTGTCCTTTTTCTTCTTTGGCATATTGCAAAAAAGTTTCTTTCATTACACTATCTTTAGAATTTGCAGCTAATTTATCGTAAAAATCAGCAGCAGCTTGTTCGTTGTTTATTGCAAATTCCAACACATCTTCTATTGAATCAAATTCTTTCATAATATCTTTTTTTAAGTTTTATATTAAGACAAAAGATACAGAAAATAACATCTATATCTTTTGTCTTATTTCTTATTTTTATTTCTTAAACGAAGTCATAAATTCTTTACCAAACATTTTTATTAAGCTATCAACTCCAGCCATAAATAGTTTGTTTTGATTATCTTCGTTGGTATGCTCAAAGCTATATGTTGGATTTTCTTCGCCTTCAGGAAGTAACGAAATTATTTCATTCATTACATCTTGTGCATCAGAAACTCCGTTCATACCAAACTTAGCATTTAAGTCAATTAATTGAGATAAAGTTGTTTTCTCAATTTTTGATTCCATTCCTTGATAGAAACTTTGTATAATTTTCTGAGTATTTGTGAAACTACCATCATTTTCAATTGTGAAACTTGCAGGTAAAATCAAATCAGCTTTTTCTGCTGTGTCAGTCATAAAACTATCTTGAACAACTAAGAAATCAACATCAAACCATTTATCTGTTTTATCTTTTTTAGTTGATAATCCAACAGGGTCTTCACCAAATACAAACAGATTTTTAAATCCACCATTTTCGATTAATTCAAGTGGTGATTGCTCAACTCCAACAGGCAAACCTTTTACTCCCCACTTAGCTTCTAACTTAGAAATAATGCTTGTATCATCAGATTTTTGCATTCCTACTGTATGCCTAGGACAAACACCCATATCGGCAATACCATGAGAGTTATTTTTCTCTTTAAGAACAATTATTCCGTTAGCAGTTTTACCAAGTTTTCCGGTAATCATAACTAAGTTATAAAGTTCGATACTTGCATTTGCCGAAATCTCATTTTCATGGAAAACAAGAATTGCATTCATTTCATCGTTATAAGTTCTTGCAAATTTCTCAACTAAATCTTTTGTTGCAACACCCGATTTATTAATTAACTCATCGTAGTTTTCTGCAAGTAAAGCTTTTTTGTAATCATCAAAAGCATTTGTTCTATCATCAATAAACATTTGGTTTTGCTCGCCTTTTGTTACTAGATAATAATTAACAGCTTTTACAAAATAGTAGTAATTATCTACTCTTGTTGCTTTATTTACTTTATCTTTTAATACTTCGCTTGTTGTAACCATTTCAACAGGTACATTATAGCGTTTTTTAGCATTATTGATAAAGAAACCAGGAACATTCTTGTTTAATTCGTTACCTATATAATATATACGACTTGCATCTTTCAATTCATCAAATTTTGCATTTGCGATATTATTTGTGTGATAACCTGCACCACGACCAAAGTAACTTAAACTTGCAATATTATTTGTTTTTGCACCACCACGAGCTAATTTCTGAACCATATAAAGTTCTTCGTTGCTCATTCTTGCACCTGCAAAGAACATATTTTCGTTTGGTTTAACTGCTTTAATCTTATCTTCGATAATTTTGTAAGCTTCGTCAAACGAAATTTGCTCAAATTTACCATTTACTTTATGTAATGGTTTAAGTATTCTGTTAGGATTATTCAAATATGCATATCCGAATTTTCCTGATTTACACATTAAACCATCTTTATTAATTAAACCATCGCCAACAGTAACTTTCATTGTGTAACCTTTGCGGTGATTTATTTCAATCTCGCAACCTGTTGAACAATAGTTACAAATTGTAGTTTCTTTTTCTAATTGAAGTGGACCTGGTTTAAAATTAAAGTTCTCTGACATTGCACCAGTAGGACAAACCTCGATACACATACCACAAGAAATACAGTTTGTTTCTGTTAAACTATTACCCATTGCAGGAGCTACGTGAGTGTCAAAACCACGTTCAACTAAACCTAATGCACTTGCACCAACAACCTCATCACAAGTTCTAATACAACGAGAACAAAGAATACATTTATTATTATCAATCTCAATATAAGGATGAGAAAAATCTACTTCATATTCTTTAAATTCGCCTTCGTAAACTCCTTGTTCTGCACCATATTCAGTTGCATGAGCTTTTAAATCGCAATCGAAATATTCAACACAACCACACTCTAAACAACGCTGTGCTTCTGTTTTACAAGTTTGCTCATCAGCATATCCAAGTTCAACTTCTTTAAAGTTCATTCTTGTATTAGCATCCATAACAGGCATTTCTTGACGCTCTTGTTTTGCATATTTACCAATGTATTTATCGCTTTCTTGCTTAACAAAATTATCTCTCTTACTTAAAAACTCACCTGGTTTTGGTTTAATTTCTTCGCCATTTAAAAACTGCTTAACACTATGAACAGCAACATTACCTTGTGCAATAGCTTCAATTAAAGTAGCAGCACCTGTAACACCATCACCAGCAGCAAATACAGATTTAATACCTGTTTGCAATGTTTTTGGGTCAGCATCAATATCACCCCAACGATTAACAACTAATTGTCCATCATCAGCATATTTATTAATATCATCTATAAAATTAACATCAGTTTTTTGACCGATAGCAGCTAAAATATAATCACATTCTAAATCGAATTCGCTACCTTCAATAGGTACAGGACGACGACGACCAGAATTATCAGGCTCACCTAATTCCATTTTAATTAAACCTACCGATTGTAATTTACCATCATCAGTTTTGTTAACCTTAGTAGGATTAGTTAAAATCATATATTCCACACCCTCTAATTTACTTTCGTGAATTTCGATAGGATTAGCCGGCATCTCTTTTTCAGTTCTACGATAAACAAGCACTGTTCTTTCAGCACCAAGTCGTTGCGAAGTTCTAATACAGTCCATTGCAGTATTACCACCACCAACTACAACAACAGTTTTTCCAGAGAAATCTGGTTTTTTACCTGTTGCTTCCATCTCGTTAAGAAATTCAACACCAGGATAAATACCTTCTGCATCTTCGCCTTCAACACCTAATAATGTTCCTTTTTGAGAACCAATTGTTAAAACAGTTGCATCGTATTTTGCTTTTATATCTTTATAAGAAACATTTTCACCTAATTTCTTTTCGTAAAAAATATTTGTTCCTAATTCTGTAATAGTTTCAACTTCTTTATCTAACAAATCGTTAGGTAAACGATATTCAGGGATACCATAACGTAACCAACCACCTGCATGATTTTTACCTTCGTAAATATCAACTTGATGACCTTCTTGTTGAAGATAATATGCAGTTGTTAAACCACCGGGACCTGCTCCAATAACAGCAACTTTTTTACCTGTTGATGCTTTTACTTCTGGTCTGTAATGATTTTCGTGAGCTAAATCATAATCAGCAGCAAAACGCTTCATATAATCTATACCTACTGCATTTTCTTCGTCCATTAAATTACGGCGACAAGCTGCCTCGCAAGGGCGAACACAAACTCTACCACAAATTGCTGGTAGTGGATTAACTTCTTTAATTAAAGAAACTGCTTCGCTATACATTCCTTTATCAATTAAAGAAATATAACCTTGTACATCAACACCTGCAGGGCAAGTATTTTTACAAGGTGCAGCACAATCTGCATAGTGATTACTTAATAACAAATCAAGAGCAGTTTTTCTTGATTTATGAACTGCAGGATTATCAGTAATAATTTTCATTCCATCGGCTACTTTTGTAGAACAAGATGGCTGATGTCCTCTCATACCTTCAATTTCAACAACACAAACAAAACAAGAAGAATATGGTTCTAGTCTTGGGTCGTGACATAAAGTAGGTATTTTAATGCCATTTCTGTTAGCAACTTCAAGAATACTTTCTCCTTCTTTTGCTTTTACTGGCTTATCGTTTAAATATATTGTTACTTCTTTCATA
>CAZRWZ010000015.1:4685-7542 GCA_964603745.1 uncultured Bacteroidaceae bacterium
TTAACTCAATTTTATAGCATTAAAGTTACACTTAGTGAAACAAGAACCACAATGTATACAATCATCTTGATTAATAAAGTGAACTTCTTTCTTAGCTCCATCAATACAATCAACAGGACAGTTAATAGCACAAAGTGTACAACCTGTACAAGCATCAGCTACAACTTCGTATGTAATTAACGGACGACAATTTAATGCAGGACATTTTTTATCGTTAATGTGAGCTTCGAATTCGCTACGGAAATATTTAATAGCTGTTAAAACAGGATTTGGTGCTGTTTGACCTAAACCACAAAGTGAGTTAGATTTAATTTCTTCACCAAGTTCTAATAATGTTTCAATATCACCTTCTTTTCCGTCACCTTCAACAATTCTGTTAAGAATTTCGAGCATACGTTTTGTACCAACTCTACAGAAAGTACATTTTCCACAAGATTCTTTTGCAGTAAAATCAAGGAAGAAACGAGCCATATCTACCATACAAGTAGATTCGTCCATAACTACCATACCACCTGAACCCATAATTGCTCCAGTTGCATTTACACTATCATAATCTACAGGAGTATCAATTAAACTCTCTGGTAAAGAACCTCCAGAAGGACCACCAAGCTGAACAGCTTTAAATTTCTTTCCGTCAGGAATTCCACCACCAAGTTTGAAAATTACGTCGCGAATTGTAATTCCCATAGGAACTTCTACTAATCCACCATGATTAATTTTACCTGTTAATGCAAATACTTTTGTTCCTTTAGATTTTTCTGTACCATATTTTGAAAATTCTTTAGCTCCGTTAAACATAATCCAAGGAATATTAGATAATGTTTCAACATTATTAATGTTAGTTGGCTTTTTCCATAATCCTGATACTGCTGGGAAAGGTGGACGTTTACGAGGCATTCCTCTTTCACCTTCTACAGAAGCAATAAGTGCAGTTTCTTCGCCACAAACGAATGCTCCAGCACCTTCTTTTACATAAATATCAAGGTCGAAACCTTTTATTCCAAAAATATCTTTTCCAAGATATCCTTTTTCTTTTGCTTGTGCAATTGCAATATTCAAACGATGTATTGCAAGCGGATACTCTGCTCTACAATATACAACACCACCATTTGCTCCAATTGCATAAGCTCCTATTATCATACCTTCTAATACAGCATGTGGGTCGCCTTCAAGAACCGAACGATCCATAAATGCACCTGGATCACCCTCGTCTGCATTACAAATAATATATTTTTCGTCGTTTACGCTTTGGTTAGCAAATTTCCATTTTAAACCTGTTGGAAATCCTCCTCCTCCACGACCACGAATACCACTATCAAGAATTTCTTTAATAACATCTTCTTGAGATAGGTTTTCTTCTTTAATTTTTTTGATTCCTTTATAACCATCGCGGGCTTCGTATTCTTCGATACGCTCTGGGTTCATAAAACCACAATTTCTTAAAGCTATTTTTACTTGACCATCAAGGAAAGATTTTTCTGAAGTTTCGAACTTTTCTGTTTTAACAACCCATTCTTTTATAACTTCATTCCCTTTTACATGACGTTCTATAATTTCGTGAGCTCTTTTTTCATCTACATCACCATAAATATAAGAACCTGTTTCGTCAACAATCTCTACTAATGGCTCTTTGTAGCACATTCCTATACAAGATGTTTGATCTAAATCGAAACTTGCGTCTTTGTTAATTACTTCAAGTTCATCATATGTTTTTTTAGCACCGGCTGCTATTCCGCAACTTCCTAGTCCTACTATAACTTTCGGTTTCATCATACTTTAATTTTTTTCTTGTTTACGAATATCCTTAATTACTTTGGCAGCTTTTTTACCGTCTAATTTACCATAAGTATCATCACCTACCATTAAAACTGGAGCTAAAGAGCAGCAACCTAAACAAGCAACGCTTTCTAGTGTAAATAATTTATCTTCGGTTGTTTCGCCATCTTTTATGCCTAGCACTTCTTCTAATGCTTCTGTAATTAATGGGGCATTCTGCACGTGACAAGCTGTTCCGTGACATACTTTAACTATGTGTTTTCCTACAGGATTCAGTCTAAACTGTGCATAAAATGTTGCAACACCGTACATATCGCTTAATTCTGCACCTGTTTCTTTTGAAATTACATCAAAAGCTTCTTTTGGTACATATCCATACAAGCCTTGTGTTCCTTGAAGAAGTGGTATTAAATTACCTTTTTTCCCTTTGTATTTTGCTAACAAGGGCTTCATCAAGCCTAAATCTACAGCCGCTTCATCATCTTTATGTTCGACTATTTGCATTTTTCTTGATATTCGCATAATGTAAAATTTATTATTTCTAAATAATTCAAATTAATTTTTAAGGTATCAAAGATAATATTTTAATAATTTTTTCTTTTTACTAAAACATGTTTTATAACAGTATAAATTAATTTAGAAACATGCTAAATTACTACTTGTGCCATTTGTTAGGCAAAATACTCAATCAATAAATTAGAATAATTTTCTATATCTAAATTTAAAACATTTGTACTTAGTGTATCTTACTTTTTAGCAATAGACTAATGACGAACGAGATTGAAGATTAAGGATTAATGATTAAGGATTAAAGATGAAAGATTAAGGATTAAAGATGAAAGATTAAAGATTAAAAATTAAGAACTAAAAATTAAAGATGAAAGATTAATCATAGAACAATATAGCAATAGAACAATTTAGCAATTTAAACTGAACCATATAAGACATATAAGATTGTAATTGATAATTAATAATTGACAATTGATAATTAACCATTTAACAATAGAACAATATAGCAATAGAACCATTTAGTAATTTAAACTGAACCATATAAGACATATAAGATTGTAATTGATAATTA
>CAZRWZ010000015.1:7642-19335 GCA_964603745.1 uncultured Bacteroidaceae bacterium
AACAATATAGCAATAGAACAATTTAGCAATTTAAACTGAACCATATAAGACATATGAGGGCATATAAGTTTTAGCGATGAGATGGAAAGATTAAAAATTAAAGATTAAAAATTAAGAATTGAAGATTAAGAATTAATGATTAAGGATTAAGGATTAATGATTAAGGATTAAAGATGAAAGGAACAAGTGGGCGAAACCGTAAAATGGAGCATTAAAAAAAACCCTATCAATAAATTGATAGGGTTTTAATAAATATTTTAGAAAAAACTATTCTTTAGCAGCTGCTACATCTTCTAAAGTAATTGTTCCGCCTTCGTTTCCCCAAGAGTTAAGAATATAATTCATAACATCAACAGTTTCTTCATCTGTTAAAACATTAGCAGTCATAGCTATTGTACCATAAGTAGTACCATTAACAGTAATATCACCTTCTAAACCATTAAGAATATCTTTTATTGCTCTATTTTTATCGGCTAATAAATAATCTGAATTTGCTAAAGGAGGAAATGAACCTTCAACACCTTCACCATTTTCTTGATGACATGCAATACATTTTGCATAAACTTCTTTTCCTGTTGTTAAATCTAATTCTGCCGTTTCAGTATTTTCTTCTGTTTGTGCATCTTCGTTAACAGCATCTTGGTCTGTAGGTGTTGTTTCCTCTACATTTGCACCATCATCAGTTGTTTCTGTTGCTGGCTCAGTTGTTCCGCCACAAGAATACAACACTACTAAACTTGCTACAAAGGCAAGTTTCATAAAATTCATTGTTATTTTTTTCATAATTTTTAAAATTTAATCCCAAATTAGGATATTTAATTCCCCGACACTTGCGGAAAACAGAAACATTTGTTTCTTAAATTAAACCTCGTCCTTTTGCAACGAGCTTGTTAATTATTTACAAATGTATAAAATTTTGATTAAATTTTAAAAAAAATATTGTTGAAAAACTAATTTTCAGAACTCCACTTTATTTTTAAATCCGCAGGCTTATCGTAAAATTGGTACTAAATTGTGCTTGTTTATAAAATCAGGTGTTTAGGTTATAAATGCCATGAGTTTGCTTTGTCTCATTATTCAAAAATATTTGCAACTTGTATTTTATTCACTATATTTGTTTCTTGTTAAAAATAAATAGAAATTCCCTTAAAATAATAAAATTATGAGAAACACTTTTTTTTTAGTACTAGCAGTATTTTCAATTTCAATTTTTGCACAAGTAAAAACAGGTAGAGAAAATAGTTTTGCTTTTGATTTTCTTAAAAAGACTACAAGTTTAGACAGTAATACATTTTTTTCGCCTTATAGTATTTCATGTGCAATGGCTATGACATATAATGGTTCGAAAGAAAAAACAAAAAAACAAATTATGAAAATAATGTATTTCAATAATGATTTTAAAATAACTAATTCATATTATAATAAAAATAACAACATCTATAGTTCATATGAAAAAACAGATAATTTTAAATTAAATATAGCAAATGCTTTATGGATAAGTAATACAATTAAAATAAAAGGTAGTTTTAAAAAAATTACAGAAAAATATTATGATGCTTCATTGCACAATTGTATTGATGCTGACAAAATAAACACATGGGCTGACAATAATACAAATCATATGATACCTGAGTTGGTAAAAAAAGAAGATGTATCTAATGCAGGACTAGTACTTACTAACGCTATATATTTTTATGGAACATGGGTGCAAAAATTTGATTCTTCAAAAACAAAAAACGAAGATTTTACAACAGGTGAAAACGAAGTTGTACAAACACCAATGATGCAACAAACTACAAAAATATTGTATTCTGAATATGCAGAATTTAAAATGGTTAGTTTGCCATACGAGGGAGACAAAACAGAAATGCTTCTTATTATAAACAAAAAAGATTATGATTTTAAAAAGAGTTTAAACGAATTTTCAATAAGTACATTCAATAGTTTATGCTCAAGTTTAGAAGGTAGAAAATTAAAATTAAAGATTCCTAAATTTAAAATTGAAACTTCTTACAAACTTAAAGATATTTTAATGCAAATGGGTATGAGTTTAGCTTTTAGTGAAGATGCTGATTTTTCGGGTATTTCTGATGGATTGTACATTAACGAAGTTATACATAAAGCTGTGCTCGAAGTTAGCGAAGAAGGAACAAAAGCCGCTGCAGCTACGGCAGTTGTAATGAGAAATTCTGCCAGTTTATCAACACAGTTTTTTGCTAATCGCCCATTTATTGTTGTTATTAAAGATAAAACTACCGGAAATATTCTTTTTATGGGAACAATTGTTAATC
Organism: uncultured Bacteroidaceae bacterium; assembly: GCA_964603745.1. Classification (GTDB taxonomy): domain Bacteria; phylum Bacteroidota; class Bacteroidia; order Bacteroidales; family JAFGXI01; genus CAZRWZ01. The sequence goes on from CAZRWZ010000015.1 coordinate 9,934, forward strand.
CTAGCACAATGAAAAAATAATAATATTAATTACCATCGGGCAATTATGAGCCAGAAGGTTTTCTTTTGGTCTAAAGTCTTACATCTAAGGTCTTGTTATGCCTAACGAATTTTATTCGTAGTTCAAATCTATGGACTTGTAGTAGTCCATAGTGGTTTAGTTTGGGGGTGCTAGGTTGTTTATTGCAAGAAAATAATTAATATAAGTTTCCTAATGTTTATTAGGTAAGAAACTTTAGTAAATTATTATTAGTTTTGTAGAAAACAGATTTAAATAATTTTGCACAAGTTTTTATATAAAATAACACTTATAATAATACTTTTTGTTTTGAGTTTTTCTTGCTCTAACACAAAATATCTTGAAAAGAATGAATCCCTTTTTAAAGATAATAAATTAAAAATTTCTAAAACTAAAGATGTACAATTATCCAGAGATTTACGAAACGAATTAAACGATGTTTTATACCCCGAAGCAAATAATAAGTTTTTAGGGCTTAATTTGTCGTTGTGGATATATAATCACACAAAAGAACCAAAAGAAAAAAACAAAGGGTTACGTAATTTTTTTAAATACAAACTTGGCGAAAAACCTGTTATATACAATGAGAAAACGCCAAGCAAAGTTGTTCTTTTATTAGAAAATCGTTTGCAAAATAATGGATTTTATCAATCTGAAATTAATCAACACACAATAATAAATAAACAAAGGTCAATAACATATTATAATGTTTTATTGCATAAACCATTTGTGATTGATACTGTAATTTTTCAGATAAAAGATAGTGTTTTAACCCAAATAATAAAAAATAATATTTGTGCTACACTAATTAAAAAAGATGATATTTATTCATTACAAACAGTAAAAAACGAAAGGCAAAGAATTGTTAAAGACTTTAGAAACGAGGGTTATTATTTTTTTAGAAATGATTTTTTAGTATATAATGCCGACACTAATAACTTGGGTAATAGAATTAAATTTTATGTACGCTACAAATCTAATTTAAAAACCTATCAAATCAAAAAATATAATGTAGGAGATATTTCTTTATCAGTTAATAAAAACATTAACGATAAAAGTTTTAATAACAGTGAGGCAATAGTTGTAGATAGCATCAATTATAAAGATTACTACAAGATATTTAAAGCACATAAAATGACACAAAATATTTTTTTTAAACCAAATCACACTTATTCAGATAGCCTGTATAGAAAAACATTAAGTTATTTTTATGGTTATGATATTTTAAATTCGTTAAATATTAATTTTAAACTAAAAGATACATTAAGCAGAAAAGTTGATGCTGATATATTATTTACACAATCTAAAAAAATGTCTATTGTTACAAAACTAATAGGAGCAACAAAAACAAATGGTTTTTCTGGTCCATCAATGGAAATTACATTTGCCAATAGAAATATTTTTAGAGGAGGCGAAAAAATTTCTTTTACTTTTGAGGGAGGAATAGAAAAACAAATAGGAGAAGAAACAAGCTTAGATTATATTTTTAGAACATCATTGAAAGGCGAATTGCAATTGCCAAATTTCACACCAGGATTTAAAAACATCTCTAAACACAGTATTCGTTTGCCTTATTCACTTTTAGATGCTAAAGTAACATATCTAAAATATCATCCAACCATGGAAATATGGGAAACAAGTGCTAGTTATGCCTATAAGTGGTTTCCTAACAAAAATAATTCTTGGGACGTACGCCCTGTTACATTTGTATATCAAAAAATATTTGAAAATGAAGTTCTTAATGTTGATGATGTAATAGACTTACCCTATGTTCCTTTCGGCTTAGAAAATCAGTTCTCGTTAGGTTTGATGGCAACATACACTGTTACAAATAAAAACACATCAAAAACAAGAAATGCCTTCTTTTTTAAAACAACTGTTGAAACAGCAGGTAATGTTATATATGCAATCTATAATAATTTTAGCGATAAGCAAGAACAACCATATACTGTATTTAACCAACCCTTCTCTCAGTTTGGTAGAATAGATATAGATTTTAGATATTATCGAAAACTTAAAAAATCTAATAGCTTGGCTACTAGATTTTTGTCTTATTTTGCAATTCCTTATGGCAACTCTATTGACTTACCTTTTTTTAGAAAATATTTTGCCGGTGGGCCTAATAGCTTACGAGGTTTTCAGACGGGAGGAGTGGGTCCGGGAGTTTTTTATAACAAAGATGTGAAACCTGATATTCGTATAAATAATGGAGATATAAGATTAGAAGCAAATATAGAATATAGATTTAAAATTGCAGGTAATTTTTTTAGCGTTTTATTTATTGATGCAGGAAATGTTTGGCTTGTTAGAGAGGATACATTACGACCTGGTGGCAAAATAGAATTTGATAAAATATTGCAAACAAGTTCGGTAAGTATAGGAACGGGTTTGCGTTACGATTTTTCTGTTATTGCAATTCGTTTAGATTTGGGTATCCCTATTAAATATCCTTACAAAGAAAAAAGAGGTGATGTTTATGGTGATACTGATTTAATTGATTGGAAAAGATTTAGCCAAACAATGATTTTACATTTTGCTATCGATTACCCATTTTAATTTAAAAGTGTTTAGTTAAAATAAATATAAATATAATCTTGTAAAACTAATTTTTAAAAATCAGCTTAATACTTTAAATTTGTAAAAAATAAAGTTTATGCACAAAAAAATAAATATTGCGATTGATGGTTTTTCGTCTTGCGGAAAAAGCACAATGGCAAAAGATATAGCCAAAAAATTAAAGTATTTATATTTAGATACAGGTGCAATGTATAGAACTGTAACACTTTATGCTATAAAAAACAATATTATTTCAACAAAACATTTTAATAAAAAAAAATTAATAGAAGAACTAAATAATATTAACATTTCATTTGAATATAACAATAACGAATTAAAATCTGATGTATATCTTAATGGCAAAAATATTGAAAATGAGATTAGAAGTTTAGAAGTATCAAATCTTGTTAGTGAAATAAGTCAATTGCCAGAAGTAAGACAAAAAATGGTAAAACAACAACAACAAATTGCTAAAGACAAAGGCGTTGTTATGGACGGTAGAGATATTGGAACCGTTGTTTTGCCCTATGCAGAACTAAAAATATTTATGATTGCTGATGCAAAAATTAGAGCAGAACGTCGTTATAAAGAACTTACAGCAAAAGGCGACAAGGTTTCGCTTAACGATATAATAGAAAATATAAACAAAAGAGATTATCTTGACCAAAACAGAAAAGAAAGTCCTTTAAAACAAGCCGAAGACGCTGTTGTTTTAGACAATACACATGTTACACAACACGAACAATTTCAGGTAGTTTTAGATTTGGCAAATAAAATAATTAACAGTTAATGCAAATAGAAATCGATAATAATGCAGGTTTTTGTTTTGGTGTTGCCGATGCAATAAATATTGCCGAAAAAGAGATTGTTGCTAACAAACAGCTTTTTTGTTTAGGCGATATTGTGCATAATGATATTGAAGTAGAACGCCTAAACACAAAAGGGTTACAAATTATTGACAAACTAGAATTAAAAAAGATTAAAAATAACACTGTATTAATTCGTGCACATGGCGAACCACCAAAAACCTATGAACTTGCAAAAAAAAACAATCTAAAATTAATTGATGCTACTTGTCCTATTGTTAAAAAATTACAAGAACGTATAAAAAAAGCATATAAAAATAGTAGAGCCGAAGAACAAATTATAATTTATGGTCAGCATGGACATGCCGAAGCTATAGGTTTAACAGGTCAAATAGAAAATAAAGCAATTATTATAGAAAATATTAAGGATTTAAAAAATATTGATTTTAACAAACCAATTACAATATTTTCTCAAACAACAAAATCTAATAAAACTTATATGCAAATTGTTGACAAAATTGAAAAACAAATTGCACAAACAGAAAAAAAACATAAGCTGCGTTTTAATAAAACTGTATGCAAACAAGTAGCATACAGAGATGAGGATTTAAAAGAATTTGCAAAAGCATACGAGATAATAATTTTTGTAAGCGGTAAGAAAAGCTCTAACGGAAAAATGCTTTTTGAGGCTTGTAAGAAAATAAACTCTAAATCATATTTTATTTCAAGTTATAAAGAAATTAAAAAATATTGGTTTAAAAATATAAATACAGTGGGTATTAGCGGGGCAACATCTACCCCAAAACAGCAACTTGTTGAAGCTAAAAAATATATATTGAGTTTATAATTTAATACCACGGCTACTTGCTGCCAATCTTATTACAATTGATAATTAGCAATAGAACCATTTAGCAATAGAACAATAGAATACTAGAACCATTTAACACGTTAGAGTTTTTTCAATAATTAAATTAGATATTTCGTCTATTGTATTAATTCCGTTAGGTCTTTTAATAAAATACAATTTAGTTTTTGCAGCTAAAAGCGAAATAATTTTAAATTGTTCTTTCTCTAATTTTAGAGCAGAAACAAACTGTTTGCGATAAGTATTATTTGCTAATATTTTAAATTTCTCAATTCCTTTTATTTCTTCAATTTCAACATTTTTGGTATTTTTTTTTGTTAAAATAAAAATGCTATCTACTTGTTTTTGTCCTTCTACAAAATTCTTAACAGGGAATTTATATTTTTCTAACTGAGGTCTTATTTTAATTAAGTTTTTGGCAGAAATATTCATCATATCTAAACTATCTTGCCACAATTTAACTTGCGGAAAGCCTGAGATGGCAATTATATTACCATTTTTTTCTTTCAATACTGTTACATCATCAGATAATAGAGGATAATTTTTATTTGTTAAACTTGCTACAATTGTAGATTTTCCTGCACCAGATACACCACTTATAATAATTGCTTTATTGTTAATAATTACAGTACTACCATGAAAAGGTACTTTTTTTTGTTGATACAAAACTGCTCCGAATGCTGAACCAAGAAGGAATAAATTAATTTCGCTATTGCTAACATTTTCTTTTTTAGATACTATAATTTCGTTTCCATTTTTAACAAAATAATCGGCAATATCGGGTACGTTTAATAAAAATTCGTTTTGCTTTGCTTGAAATGCTACACCAATTTTAACAGGGTTTTCTATTTTGCTTGGAACATTGCCATAACTTACTGTTACATCAAAATTTGTGGTGTCAATTTCATTTAGTTCGGGCAAGTTAATCTCCGATTTAATTTTTAAACCATAAGCCGAATAATATTTACAGGTAAATTCTATCATAAATTACAAAACATCAAATTTAAAGCCTTTTTGTATAAAATATTCTATTGACTTAGGTAGTGCATAAAACAAATTTTCTGATGCCTTTACAGAATCGTGAAACACTATTATAGAGCCTTCTTTTGCTGTTTTTATTACATTATTATAACAGGTTTCTTTGTTTATTCTATGACTATAATCACCACTTAATACGTCCCACATAATAATTTTATTGTTTTCAGATATTTTTTTTAATTGTTTTGGTCTAATTTTACCATAGGGTGGGCGAAATAAGTTTGTTTTAATATTTTCGGTTGCTAAATTTACATCATCAATATATTCTTTTAGCTTTGTTTTCCACCCGTTTAAATGGCTATAAGAATGATTTCCTACGCTATGTCCTCTTTTAATAATCTCATTAAAAATATTTTTATATTTATCTACATTTCTGCCTAAACAAAAAAATGTTGATTTAATATTATATTTATCTAGGATAGATAATACCTTCATTGTAATTTCAGGTGTTGGTCCATCATCAAAAGTTAAATATATTTTTTTACTGTTTTCTATACGCCACAAAAATTTATTTAAATACTTATCGGCATATAAAGGTGGCTTTACAGGAAAAAGTTTAACTGATATGTCTTTTTTTATATCTTTCAAAACAAAAAAATGCTGTATTAAAAGTAAATTAATACAGCACTTAATAAATTATCTTCTAGGTCCGTACATCATATTATAAATTTCTTCGGCACCAGTTTCTTTTAGTTGTTTAATAGCAATTTCATCTTTGTTAGAACTTGCAATACCATATAAATAAGCAATCAAACCTTTAGCTCTTTCTATTTTATCACTAACTGTTTTTCTTTCGTCGCTTGGCAAACTCGAATACCAATTTAATTCTTCCATTTTATTTGTATTGATACTCAAAATAATATCTCTGGCTTTTTCGGGTTCATTTAATCTATAGTATGATTCCGACATGCTTAAACCATAAAAATCTAATGGTACTTTTTCTTTTGGTATAACTTCTAAACTTTTATCTAAGGCTTTTTTGGCTCTAGCAGTGTCGCCTTCAATCATTAATTGTTGGGTTATTCTTGTAAAACCGCCTCTAAGGTTCATTGTCATTCTCATGTTTTGTTCGTCAAGATATACATTATCATCACCAATATTACCATAAACAAATTCGTTCATTAATTTATTATATAATATGTCGGTATCTACTCTACCTTCTGAGCCTCGTTGTCCACCAGACTCAATAGGTACTAATCGATATGCCATTCCGTCTAATTGAAAATATTTTTGCAAACCTGCATAACCATCATTTCCTACAGTCATAGCAAAGTATATTGGTCGTTCCCAATTATTTGTTACCAGTAAGTCTAAAATCATAAAATCTGCTTTTGGCATACCTCTTTTTGGATATTTCCAATGCATAGTTTTTACAACTTTATTTGTGTCGGCAGCTTTTATTGTACCATTTTTAATAAGTTTATCTATAGGTACGTCAAATGTAAATTTATTTGAATAAACAAAATCAATCATTTCGTGAGTTGTAGATTCTGTTTTTGTAGAAATATCATCACTTTTAACATGAAAAACAATCTGGTTTATAGGATAATAATTTTCATTATCTACGTTTACAGGCATATATGCTCGTTTAGTTTCTACGTATTGGTCGTGTGTTAATGAAAATGGTACGGGGTCGGAATCGTATGCTTTACGTTTCATTTGGTCGATGTACCAATCTGTATTTAAAAGGCTTAAGTTTACAACACGAACATCTGTTCTAAAACCCTCTACTTCTTGCACATACCAAAGGGGGAAAGTGTCATTATCGCCATTTGTGAAAAGAATTGCATTTGGCTCACAAGACATTAAATAATTTTTAGCAATATCACGAGCAGTGTAGCGGTTAGATCTGTCGTGGTCGTCCCAGTTATTACTTGCCATAATAGAAGGTACTAGTAAAAATGTTGCAACAACGGCTATCACACTACCTATTTTTTTAGGTATTTTTTTAGATATTAATTCATATAATCCAAATACTCCTAATCCAATCCAAATTGCAAAGGCATAAAAAGAGCCTACATAAGCGTAATCTCGTTCTCTGGGTTGATATGGATATTGATTTAGGTACACCACAATTGCTAATCCTGTTAGTATAAACAGAAGCATTACAATCCAAAATCCATTATTCCCTCTTTTAAATTGAAAATATAATCCTACAAGACCTAATAATAATGGTAAAAAATAATACATATTTCTTGCTTTGTTATCAAGCAAACTTTTAGGCATTTTATCATAATTAGTTTCCATTCCCATACCCGGAATTCCACTAATCCAATTCCCTTTATTTATTTCGCCATGACCTTGCATATCGTTTTGTCTTCCAATAAAGTTCCAAGCAAAGTATCTTAAATACATAAATCCTACTTGATAATTAAAGAAATATTTCAAGTTTTGTCCGAAACTAGGTGGATTTTTCGGACTTCTTCTGTTGTATCTTACTTTTCCTGTTTTTTTATTTCTAACGATTTCGCCATCTTTATCTAAAAGAGGATTATACAAATCACCTTCTTTCATTCCTACATATCCCATATATCCTTTAATGTGATGTTCTTGACTATCATACATTCTCGGGAAAATTGTTGTGTATCTAGAATCATAAACTGCTTCTTGTTTATGGTCGGCAATTATATATTGGTCTTTTCCATCTTTGGTTTTAGATTCAATGTAAACGGGTTTTGTTTGAACAACATCTATTGATGGGGCATTAAAATATTGCCCGTAGAATAGAGGTCTATCGCCATATTGTTCACGATTTAGATATGATAAAAGAGCAAATACATTTTCCGGATTATTTTCATCTAATGGTGGGTTTGCAAAAGAACGAATAACAATCATACTAAACGAAGAATAACCAATCATTATAACAGTTGCAGCTAAAACAATGTTATTTAAAACTACGGTATAATTTCTTCCTTTCATATATACTAATGCAAATACGCCTAATGATAAAAGAATTGCCATAAAAACATTTCCCAAAAACATTGTTGTTCCTAAAAGAAATGTGGAGACAGCAAAAAGTATAGATTTTAATGTGTGATTAGTGTTTTCTCTTGAGGTATAATATAGTGTAGCTATTACTGATGTTAACATCAATAAAACAAATACAAATACTCCTGTATTAAACGGTAAGCCCATTCCATTAACAAACATTAGCTCAAATTTAGAAGCCATAGTAACAACTCCGGGGATAATGCCATACATTATTACAACTAATAACATTAAAGATATTATGCTTGCTCCAATAATTCCTTTAGTTTCTGGTTTATAATTTCTAAAATAATAAACAAATACAATTGCCGGAATTGCAAGTAAGTTAAGCAAGTGAACACCAACAGATAATCCTATTAAATAAGCAATTAATATTACCCAACGATTAGAAAATTCTTGATCGGCTTCGTCTTCCCATTTAAGTATAGCCCAAAAAACTATTGCTGTAAATAATGACGACATTGCATATACTTCGCCTTCGACAGCGGAGAACCAAAACGAGTCTGAAAATGTATAAGCTAAAGCTCCTACTACCCCACTACCCATAATAGCAATAATATTACCTAATGACATTTCTTCGCCTTTAGCAACAAATTTCTTTGCAAAGTGAGTTATTGTCCAAAATAAGAATAAAATAGTGAACGAACTTGATAATGCCGACATTGTATTAACCATTTTTGCCACCTGTGTAACATCATTTCCTGCAAATAATGATGCAACTCGTGCCATAATCATAAATAATGGTGCTCCAGGAGGGTGACCTACTTCTAATTTAAATGCTGTTGCAATAAATTCTCCACAATCCCATAAACTTGCGGTTGGTTCAATTGTTGAAATATAAACAAAACTTGCAACCAAAAATACCAGCCAAGCGGTAATGTTATTCACTAATTTGTAATTCATAATCTATTAAATTTTCATCTATTTTTTTAATATGGCGAATATACTAACTATTTTTATTTTACTAAATAAAAAAAACATTAAAAAAACTTTATTTTTTTTTTGGAGTTTTTAAAAAAGATAATACTTTTGCAGTGCTTTTAAAAGCAAAGTTAGTTTGTCCTATGGTGTAATTGGCAACACACTTGTTTTTGGTACAAGCATTCAAGGTTCGAGTCCTTGTAGGACAAC
>CAZRWZ010000016.1:0-19113 GCA_964603745.1 uncultured Bacteroidaceae bacterium
TTTCAGAATATAAAAATCTAATACACCTCAGAGCTTTTCAGCAGACCCTATTTATTATCTTATTTTTGTTGTACTTTTTTGCTAACTGCCCTTTGTTTCGTCTGCCAACTGCCAACTGTCCTTTCTGCTATCTGCCCTCTGTTTATTATTCTTAATTATAAGAAGTACCCTATAATCAATTAATTTACTATTTTTGCTAAAATATGGAATATAAACTTAAAACATTTTGGAAAGATTTTAGTCTGGGAATTAAGTCTTACTCTAAGGCATTAGACCTTTTGTTTAAGCAAAACTTAGCTTGGTTTTTTATTTTCCCACTTGTATTAAATATTGTTATTTTTATAACAGGTACATCATCAATAAATATATTACTAGATTATTTAGAGTTAAATATCAATAGTTTTATAGGTTTAGATAATGCTAATTTTTGGGGTAGTGAGTTTTTTAGGCTTATTATTTCGTGGACTATGTATATTTTATTTAAATTAATGTATCTTATTATTTTTGCATACATTGGAGGTAAAATTGTGATAATATTTATGTCGCCTGTTTTTTCTGTTTTATCAGAAAAAGTTGACAAGATACTTACAGGACACAAATATCCTTTTTCGGCAGAACAAATGATGCGAGATATTGTTAGGGGAATTATTATTGCTGCCAGAAATATGTTACTTGAATTAGCTGTTATTATTATAATTTTTGTTTTAGGGTTTATCCCTTTTATTGGTTGGTTTATTAGTTTTATAGGAACTTTTGTTCTTTTTATTGTAGCAGCTTATTATTATGGTTTCTCTTTTATGGATTACACTAGCGAACGTAAAAAACTAAATATTACAGAGAGTATTAAATATATAAGAAAAAATATAGGCATTGCAATAGGTGTTGGGTTTATATTTACTTTAGCTTTAATAATTCCTATGTGTGGAACTTTACTTGCAAGTTTTGTGTCTATAGTAGCCGTAACAGCTGCTACAATTGCTATTTACGAAAAAAATATTGAACTGAAAAAAGCAATTAAAAATAATTAATAGAAGTCCCTCCTTAATTTAAAAATCACCGATGTTTAATTTGAGGATATAAGGATTTTAAACGATTTTTTTTCTTTAAGATAAACAATTGCAATAAACAATATAAATAGTAATGTAGCTACAATAAACTCTATAATACTTGAACTAAATTTTATATTATAAAAACCAAAGAATATTATTGATGCAATAGCGGAGTATAAAAATATAGATTTTAAATCGTAATTAACAGGGTAGTATTTTTTGCTTAAAAAGAACGATAATATCATTATAGAAAAATAACAAACAAAAGTAGCCCAAGCCGAAGCCATAAATCCATATTTAGGAATGAATATAATATTTAGTATTATGGTAATTATAGCACCAAAACCATTTAAATATATTGCATACATTGTTTTGTTTGTAAATTTATACCAAATTGATAAATTATAGTTTATACCAACAAATAGGTTTGCTGCTAAAACAATAGGTACTATTGTTAATCCATCGTAGAAATCTTTTGATACAAAGTGTTTTACAATGTTTATATAAAGGTTTACTCCAAGAAATATTAAAAGTCCGAAAATTATAAAATATTTCATAACATCGGCATATAATTTACCCGAAGATTTATCTTTTTGGTTAGAAAAGAAGAATGGTTCAGCGGCATATCTAAACATTTGAATAAACATTGTCATTAGAACAGCTATTTTATAATTTGCACCATAAATACCAATTTGTGCCATTATTTCTTCGCGTGTTCCTGGTAAATAATATTTTAACAGAATGCGGTCTAAACTTTCGTTCATCACTCCTGCAAGTCCAGAGAGCATTAGTGGTAATGAAAAAATAAGTAATATTTTTAATATTTTCTTATCAAACACTAAATTACCAAAAGGAATATCGCCTATAAGAAGTAATAATGTTAATAAACTTGCCAAAAGGTTTGCTATAAATATGTATCCAACACCAATGTTTTTATTATAGATACTATTGATTATTGCGTAATCGTAGTTATTAGCCAAATAGGGTAGAACAAAAATAAAAAATAGCACCAAGCCAATATTACTACCAATATTTATTAGTTTAATTATTGCAAATCTAAAAGCTTTGTTTTGTTGTCTTAAGTAAGCAAAAGGTATTGATGTGAAAGCATCGGCAGCTATAACAATACCAAACCATAGAATATATTCAGGATTATTTGAGTACCCAATAATATTAGCAATGTTTTGTTTGAAAAGAAGTATAAACCCAACAAAAAATATTGATGATATAAATAAAGAGATAAGTGATGTAGAATAAACTTTATTGGTTTCTGTATTGTCGTTTTTTGCATATTTAAAAAAACCTGTTTCCATTCCGTAGGTAAGAACAACTATTAACAGCCCAACATAAGCATATAATTCTGCAACAACACCGTATTCCGTAGGCGTAAAAACACGAACGTAAATAGGTACAAGTAAGTAGTTTAAAAGCCGCCCAACAATACTACTCAATCCATAGATTGCAGTTTGCCCAGCTAGTTTTTTTATCTTATTCAATTTGCTTTATCTTTAAACACGAAAATATAGTTTTATAGTGATATTATAAAGATTTTTTATTTTTTTTATTAACAAATGCTATTGTTCTATTGTTATATTGTTAAACTGTTAAATTGTTCTATGGCTAATTATTAATTATTAATTATTAATTGTTAATTGCAATCTTATATGGTTTAGTTTCTTTCACTAGCATCAGAAAGTCAAAAAATTAAAAAAGTCCTCAGAATCCTGTGTTTTTGTTTTTACGATAAAACCAAAAAAATATAAGACTTACGACCAATTTGTAGCTTTAACTTTCGGACAGCTTAATAAGAGTCAAAGCTTAAACGATTGGGTTGGGAATACAATACCATAGCCGAACTCTACAAGAAACATTGGTGTATTGAATTGTTTTTTTAGTTTTAAAACAAAACTTACAAGTAAAAACATTTTGGGGAACCAGTGAAAATACAGTAAAATCACAGATTTATGTTTATGGACAAGCCTAACTAATAGAGTTTGTCATTAAAGTATCTAATATATTAAAAAAGCAGCCAATTGGCTGCTTTTTTAATATTTATTTTTTATGCCTTTTTTCTGGCATTACAAAGTCATCAAGATATTTAATAGTATATTTTCCATTAATAAAACCTTCGTCTCTCATCATAACTTTATGGAAAGGTATTGTAGTTTTAATACCTTCGATTACAAACTCGCTTAAAGCACGTTTCATTTTAGCAATTGCTTCTTCTCTTGTTCTTGCTACAGAAATAATTTTAGCAATCATAGAATCGTAATTTGGCGGGATAGAATAATCTTGGTAAACGTGAGTATCAACTCTAATACCATGTCCTCCCGGACGATACAAAGAAGTTATTTTACCTGGTGAAGGCATCCAATTATTATATGGATCTTCGGCATTAATTCTACATTCTATTGCATGCATTTGAGGTTCGTAACTTTTGCCAGAAATTTTAACTCCATAAGCAACCTTAATTTGCTCACGAATAAGGTCAAATCCAATAACTTCTTCGGTAATTGGGTGTTCTACTTGTATACGAGTATTCATCTCCATAAAATAGAAACTTTTATCTTCGTTTACTAAAAACTCAATAGTACCAACACCTTCGTAGTTAATAGACTTACCGGCTTTTATTGCAGCTTCACCCATTTTTTTTCTAAGTGCTTTTGTCATTATTGGTGATGGAGTTTCTTCTATCAATTTTTGATGACGACGTTGAATAGAGCAATCTCTTTCTGATAGATGAACAACATTTTTGTGTTGGTCGCCTAAAATTTGTATCTCGATATGCTTAGGGTCTAATAAGAATTTTTCTAAGTATAAACCATCGTTTCCGAAAGCAGCACCAGATTCTTGTCTTGCCGAATCCCAAGCCGCTTCAAATTCGTCAGGTTTATTAACAATTCTCATTCCTTTTCCACCACCACCGGCAGTAGCTTTTAATATAACAGGATATCCAACTTTATCAGCAATTTTAAGTCCTTCTTTTATACTTTCTATAAGCCCTTTTGAACCTGGTATTGTAGGAACTCCACTTTTTTCCATAGTCTTTTTAGCAGTGGCTTTATCTCCCATCTGGTCAATCATATCACCGGTTGGTCCAATAAATTTTATATCGTGTTCTGCACAAAGACGAGCAAATTTTGAATTTTCTGCTAAAAATCCGTATCCGGGATGTATTGCGTCTGCATTAGTGATTTCTGCAACAGAAATAATTGTGGGCATATTTAAATATGACAAATTACTTGCTGCAGGTCCAATACAAACTGCCTCGTCGGCAAATCTAACATGAAGACTATCTTTGTCGGCAGTAGAATAAACCGCTACTGTTTTGATATCCATCTCCTTACATGTTCTGATTATTCGTAAAGCAATTTCTCCTCTATTAGCAATTAATATTTTTTTAAACATAAAAACAAGTTTATATTACGAAAAAAATGCCTGTAAAACAGGCATTTATATTTTTTATTAATTTTTTGTTTATGAAGGATCTACTAAGAATAAAACTTGATCAAATTCAACAGGAGTTGAATCATCAACTAAAACTTTAACAATTTTACCAGAAACTTCTGCTTCAATCTCGTTAAATAATTTCATTGCTTCTAAAATACAAATTACTTGACCTTCTGCAATAATATCACCAACATTTACAAATACAGGTTTATCTGGTCCTGGTTTTCTGTAGAAAGTACCAACCATTGGCGATTTTATTTCAATATATTTAGAATTATCTTCTTCGGTAGATTTTGCATTTTCGGTTGTAGAAACTGGTGTGGCAACAGGGGGTGGGGTGGTAGCAATAACTTGTGGTTGAGCCATTACTGTTTGAGCTGTTCCGGCAGGTATTACTTGTTGCACAATTGTTTCGGTTTGTGCTTTTCCTTTAGGTGGTGCTTTGATGGTAATTTTCATATCATCAGTTTCGATACTCACCTCTGTTGCTCCTGATTTTGCAACTGTTTTAATAAAATCTTGTAGTTCGTTATAATCCATAACAAGTATTTTTTTTTTAAATATTTTTTTATTAATTTAAGTTTGGCAATATACAAATTTTTAAAAATATAAGATAATATTTTATTGATATAATATTATCTTGGATTGTATCCCCATTTTAAATAAACTGCACCCCAAGTAAATCCTCCTCCAAATGCTGTTAAAATAAGTTTATCTCCCTTTTTTAATTGTTTTTCGTAATCGCTTAAACATAATGGAATAGTACCACTTGTGGTGTTACCATATTTTTCTATATTTATCATTACTTTTTCTGGTGGCAATTCCATTCTTTTAGCAGTAGCACCAATTATTCGCATATTTGCTTGATGTGGTACTAACCAATCTAAAGTTTCTGGTGTTAAATTGTGTTTGTGCATCATATCTACAGAAACATCTGCCATTTTACTAACAGCCCATTTAAATACGGTTTGACCTTCTTGATATACATAATGTTCTCTTGCATCAACAGTTTCGTGCGAAGCTGGTTTTACAGAGCCACCTGCTTTTTGGTGCAAGTTATGACGTCCTACTCCGTCAGAATATAATTCGCTATCAATTATTCCTAAATCTTCGGTTGTTGGCTCAAGCATAACTGCTCCGGCAGCATCACCAAAAATTGGTGCTATAGACCTATCGGTATAATCAACTATAGACGACATTTTATCGGCACCTACAACAATTACTTTTTTATGTGTGCCAGATTCTACAAATTTAGATGCTGCTATTATAGAATATAAAAAACCTGAACAGGCTGCATTAATATCAAAACCAAATCCGTTTTTAATACCTACTTTATCAGCAATTATATTTGCTGTAGCAGGAAAAGGCATGTCGGCTGTTACTGTTGCACAAATTATTAAGTCAACCTCTTCGGGTTTAGTATTAGTTTTTTCTAATAATCCTTTTACTGCTTCAACAGCCATATCTGATGTACCTAAACCTTCGCCTTTTAATATATGACGGGTTTTTATCCCAATTCTAGACATTATCCACTCGTCAGATGTGTCCATCATTGTGGCTAATTCGTCATTTGTTAAAATGTAATCAGGAGTATATCCTTGAATTCCGGTAATTACTGCGTTAATTTTCGACATTATTTTAAAGCTTCTTTAATTTTTTCTGATAATTTAACTTCGGCAACTTGTTTTGTGTGAAGTATCATGTTCTTTATTGCTAATATACTTGATGCACCATGACCTATTATTACAGTTGAGTTGATACCTAAAATAGGTGTTCCCCCATATATTTCGGGGTTAAATCTATTAAAATACTCATCATTATAACCTCTTTTTTTTATAAGAGTATAAAATGCTTCTGCTTCTTTTAATACAACATTTCCTGTAAATCCATCACATACAATTACATCAGATTTATCTTCTGTAAATATATCATTACCCTCTATATTTCCAACAAAATTAAAATCTTTTGTGTCTTTCATTAGTTTATAAGTTGCTGTTGTAAGCAAGTTTCCTTTTTCTTCTTCGGAACCAATGTTTAATAATGCAACTCTCGGATTTTTAATTCCATTTACATGCTCTGTGTATAAAGAACCTAATATGCCGTATTGATATAACACATCGGGGCGACAATCAGGATTGAGCCCTACATCTAATATTGTGTTTTGCCCTCCTGCCATTTTAGGTATTGGGCTTGTGATACATGGGCGAATAATTCCTGGTATTTGTTGTACAGAGTGCATTGCTCCAACAAGCATTGCTCCTGTATTTCCTGCTCCGGCAAAACCTTCTATGTCGCCTTTGGCAAGATGTTTGAAACCAACAGATATACTAGAATCTCTTTTTTGTGTAAATGTTTTAACAGGATGTTCTCCCATTTCAATTACTTGACTTGTTGCTACAATATCTATTTTATTAGAATTGTATGTTTCGTTTTGGAGTAAATCATTAATTTTTGTTTCATCTCCAAACAAAACCACAACGGTATCGTCTGTTAATTCCTTTAAAGCTTCTATTACACCTTTAACTGTTACGTCTGGTGCAAAGTCGCCTCCCATTATATCTATACCAATTCTCATATTAAGCAATAATTAAGAATGTAAAAATAACAATTTCTTCACTAACTTGTATAAAAAATACTAAGCTTCGGTAGTTTCTATTGCTAATTTACCTCTATAGTATCCGCACTCAGGACATACAGTGTGATATTTTACTGTAGCTCCACAGTTTGAACATGTTGCTAATTGAACAAAAGACGCTTTATAATGCGTTCTTCTCTTGTTTCTTCTCTGTTGAGAGATCTTTCTTTTTGGATGTGCCATTTTTCAACTTTTTTAATTCATTCCATCTTGAATCTACAACTTTTTCTTGTTCTAATTCGTTTTCTAAATTTGTTCCGTTAATTCTTTCGAGCATTTGGGGGTTGCATGTGCTGTTACCATCAATATCGTCAGCATGTATTTTTTTAATTGGAAGGTAAATCATTATTAATTGATATATTAATTCTAAAATATCAATTTCGTTGCTTCCTCTTTCTAAAATAACAACATCTGCTTCAATTTCTTGATTCTCTTCGCCAAATTTTACAAATATGGTTTCATCAAAATCAATTTGATAATCAAACTCGTCTAAACATCTGTCGCAAACTAGCTCTACTGTGCCATTTGCTACAAATCTAAAAACTAACATAGAAGACATTTTGTTTAACTCACAATTTATCTTCATATTAGAGTTCGACAACTCCGCATACTCAATTAAATCAAAGAACTCTTTGTTTATCTCGAAAACAAAATTGTGAACACCTTCTTTCAATCCTCCAAATTGGATTATAAAGTCATTTCTGTTCAAAATCTTAATTTAAAATTCGTGCAAAAATAATAAAATTTAATTTAATACACCTAACTTAAAGAATAAAATAAAATTTTGTGTGAAATTTAACATTAGTTTTTGATAAATAATGTATTTTTATAATCTAAATTAAATTTATGAGAGTTGTTATACAGAGAGTGAAAAACGCAAGTGTAAGTATTGATAATAAGTTGTTTTCAGAGATTAATAATGGTTTGTTGATATTATCTGGGTTTGAAAATAATGATGATACTAATGATATAGAATGGTTGGTAAAAAAAATATCTCAGTTAAGAATTTTTAACGATAATGATGGTTTAATGAATAATTCTATTACTGATATAGATGGCGAATTACTAATTGTTTCGCAGTTTACTTTGCATGCTAAAACAAAAAAAGGAAATCGCCCTTCGTATATTCATGCTGCAAAACCTGATATTGCCATAGCTTTATATAATGAGTTTATAAGAAAATTTAATGTAGCTTTGCCAAATAAAATAAAATCGGGGAAATTTGGTGCCGATATGCAAATTGAACTTATTAACGATGGTCCTGTTACAATTATTATTGATACTAAAAATAAAGAATAGTTTTGTTCTCGTAAGGGTTTTCATAATCCCCATATACTTCTTTAATTAGTGTCTGTCTATAAAGTCCGATTTTTGCGTTATGCTTGTTTGAAAAACTAATTTTTATAACTCCCCTTAATAAAACATCAAAGTATTTATTAGTTTTGCAGATTAATGATTTTGTTAAAAGAACATATTGTAGAAGAAGTTGGCGAAAATCAAAGGTTTTTAGATTATTCAATTGATATTTTTAAAGAATTAATAATATCGAATAAGGGTGTGAAAAAAGCAATAAAACGAGCTGAGTTACTTTTGAATGAACAGGTTGCAGAAACAGGTAGGTTTTTAAAAGTTGGTGATAAACTTAGTTTGTATAGTACAGAAAAAAATATTCCTACCACTTATAATTTAAAACTTGAGATTGTTTACGAAGATGAGTTTTTAGCAGTTATTAATAAACCTGCTGGCATAAATATTAGTGGAAATATGTATCGTACTATTGTGAATGCTTTGCCATATAACTTAACAAAATCTACTGAATTAGATGCTTTGTCGTGGTTTAGACCTGTGCATAGATTAGATAATCAAACAAGAGGATTGTTGATAATTGCCAAAACACAAAAAGCAATGGTTGAGCTTGGTAATATGTTTGAGAACAAAAAAATACAAAAGCTGTATCATGCCATTGTTATAGGTAAAACAGAAGATAATGGTATTATTAACAGAGATATTGAAGCAAAGAAATCAATAACTGAATATAAAACATTAAAACAGGTTAAGTCTTTAAGAAATAGTGATTTAAGCTTACTGGAGCTAAGACCCAAAACTGGTAGAACACACCAACTTAGAATACATTTATCTGGTTTGGGATTTCCTATTTTAGGTGATAAGGTTTATGGTGCTAGTGGTACAATACTAAAACATAAAGGCTTGTTTTTGTGTTCTACACAACTCTTGTTTAAGCATCCAATTAAAGGTGAAGAACTAAATATTAAAATAGAAACACCTTATAAATTTACGGCTTTATTAAAAAGAGAACAACGAAGATTTGATAATTTTAAAATATGATAAAGTATGAGTTCAAGGCTTGTGAGAAATTCAAACCGCAGAATACTAAGGTATTTGAGGATTTGGATTTTGAGCAATAACAACGCAGAAATCGGACTTTATAGACAAGCTCTAATTAACCACTTTGCCGCAAGCGTCGGGGGTATTAAATATTCTAATTGGGATTAAATTAATTTATCTATAATTGGCTCAATAAACATATCAGAGGCAATTGGACGAGAATTTTGTAAAATAACAGCTATTACTTTGGCTTTTACAATTAATTTTTCATCAGATTTACGGTAAATATCTTGATGAAATACAATTTTTAATCTACCATCTGTTGAAACATTTATTTTGCTAATAAATTTATCACCACTTTGTAGTGGGGTTTTGTAATCTATCTCAACTCTGTAAACCACAGGTGTTATCCCTTGTTTTGCAAGCTCTGCAAAATCGTGCGAAAGCATATCTATTAAAAACTCATGACGAGTATGTTCTAAATAATTTTGATACACAGAATTGTTTACAATTCCTTGTATATCACATTCATAATCTCTTACTTTTAGTTCTAAACTGTAGATGTAATCTTTCATTATATTGTAATTTTATTGTAAATATATTTAGGAGAGATTTTTGTTAATTATTTTAAAATAAAGTAATTATCCATTTAATTTATAAATTATTCAATTTTTCGGCAGCACGTTCTAAAGTTTCGTTTCCTTTTGCAAAACAAAAACGCAAGAATTTATCATTGTTTTTGTCGTGATAGAAAGCAGAAACAGGAATTGAAGCAATTTTATATTCTTTTGTAAGATATTCGGCAAAATCCATATCGTTTTTATCGGAGATAGCCGAGTAGTCTAATATTTGAAAATATGTACCTTGAGCCGGAATTAATTTAAACTTACTGTTTTTAACCAGATTGATAAAATAATCGCGTTTTTCTTGGTAAAAATCACCTAATTCAAGATATACACTTTCATCTTTAAGGTATTCTGCCATTGCATATTGCAAAGGTGTGTTTACAGCAAAAACTACAAATTGATGAATTTTTCTAATTTCGTGCATTATTTCTTTTGGTGCTACACAATATCCGGTTTTCCAACCTGTTGTGTGAAATGTTTTGCCAAAAGATGAGACAACAATACTACGTTTTGCAAGCTTTTTAGAACTTGCAAAGCTGTAATGTTTTTTCTTATCAAAAATAATATGCTCATAAACTTCGTCGCTTAACAGTAAAATGTTTGTACCTGAAATGATTTTTTCTAGTTTTTTAATATCATCTTCGCTAATTGTTGCTCCCGTAGGGTTGTGTGGCGAATTAAAAATTATCATTTTAGTTTTAGAACTTATAACTTTTTGTACTTCGTTCCAATCTATTGTAAAGTTTGGTTTTTTTAACTGCAAAAATACAGGTGTTCCGCCACAAAGCTCAATTGTAGGTACATAACTATCGTAAACAGGTTCAAAAACAATTACCTCGTCGCCTTCGTGAATAAGGGCTGTAATTATTGTGTAAAGTGCTTGAGTTGCTCCTGCAGTAATGGTTATTTCTGTTTCGGGATTGTAGTATTGACCTGTAAGTTTTTCGGTTTTTTCCGAGATTACTTCGCGTAAAGCCATAACACCTGGCATTGGTGCATATTGATTATTGCCAAGTTTCATGTTTTTATGAACAAGCTCTATTAGTTTTGGCGATACATCAAAATCGGGAAAGCCTTGAGATAAATTTATAGCATTGTGCTCGTTAGCCATTTTAGACATAACGGCAAAAATACTTGTTTTTGTATTTGGTAATTTAGAGTTCATAAATCTGTATTTTAAAATCTCAAATTTATTAATTATTGATTTCAGAAACTGTATAAATTAGATTAAGATATTAACAATTTTTGTTATTGTGTAAGTTTGTTAAAGGCTAGATTTTAGATAAAAATAATAATTGACAATTGATAATTTACAATTGATAATTAATAATTAATAATTGATAATTAATAATTAGTCATAGAACAGTTTAACAATAGAACAATTTATTTAATAATCTTTAAATTTAATATTTTTATAAATTTTCAGTATTTAAACATTTTTTGTATTTTACAGCCGAATTTAAATAAATTGTGAGTAAAGCTAATAAATATAGACTTTTTTTATTTCCATTATCAATAATATATGGTTTTGTTGTATGGATTAGAAACAAACTCTTTGATTATAAAATATTAAAGCAGTATGAATTTTTTACACCAATTATTTCTATCGGAAATATATCTGTTGGAGGCACTGGAAAAACACCACATTCAGAATATCTAATAAGGCTTTTGAAAGATAAATTTAATGTGGTTTTAATAAGTAGAGGATATGGTAGAAACACCAAAGGCTTTGTTTTAGCTAACAAAGATTCTACATCAGAAACTATTGGCGACGAACCTACACAAATAAAACGAAAGTTTAAAGATATTACTGTTGCTGTTGATAATAAAAGAGTTAGAGCGATAAATAAAATATTAGAAGATAACGAAACAAACACTATTATTTTAGATGATGCTTTTCAGCATAGGTATGTAAAACCCGGTATGAATATATTATTAATAGATTACTACAATCCTATTTCTAAAGACCATATTTTACCTGTAGGTAATTTACGAGAACCGGCTAAAGAAAAAGATAGAGCTCACATTATTTTTATAACAAAATCGCCAAAAAATATTAAACCAATTAATCGCAGAATTATAGAAAAAGATTTAGACTTATATCCATATCAATCGTTATATTTTACTACCTTTAACTATGGTTCTCCTATAAATATTTTTAATGATAATAATATAGATTTATCTTTTGTTGATACATTTATTGTATTAACAGGTATTGCAAATCCAGAACCTTTATATAAATATTTAAAACATTTTTCTGAAAATATCATTAAATTAAAATTTTATGATCATCACAAATGGACACAAGAAGATTTTAATAAAATAAAGAAAAAATATGAACAAACAGAAAATGAAAATAAAATAATAATAACTACAGAAAAAGATTATATAAGACTAATTGATAGTGATTTTGTGGAAATAATTAAAGACTTACCAATTTATTATATACCTGTAGAAGTAGATTTTTTAGATCAAAACAAAAAGAAAGTGTTTAATAAACAAATTATTGACTATGTTGAAAAAAATAAACGAAGCTACAAACTTTATCAAAACTAAATCAAACCATTACACTCCATATATAGGAATTATTTTAGGCACAGGCTTAGGCGGATTAGTTAACGAAATTGAAATAGAATATACAATACCTTATTCAGAAATACCATATTTTCCAATTTCAACAGTTAAAGGGCATTCTGGTAATTTAATTTTAGGAACACTATCTGGCAAAAAAGTTATTGCCATGCAAGGTCGTTTTCATTTTTACGAAGGATATACAATGCAAGAACTTTCGTTTCCTGTAAGAGTATTAAAATATTTAGGCATAGAAAAACTTCTTATATCTAATGCTGCCGGTGGAATGAACCCCGATTTTGAAGTAGGAGATATTATGATGATACGTGACCATATAAACCTATTTGCAACAAACCCATTAATTGGTAAAAATTACGATGAACTAGGTCCTCGTTTTCCTGATATGGGTAAACCATACGATTATAAACTAATGGATTTAATTAAAAATACTGCTAAAAAGATGAATATAAAACTTCAAGAAGGGGTTTATGCAGGAGTGTCGGGTCCTAGTTTTGAAACTCCTGCCGAATATAAATATATGCGTGTAATTGGTGCCGATGCTGTTGGTATGTCAACAGTTCCAGAGGTTATTGTTGCTAGGCATATGGATATTCCTTGTTTTGCTTTTTCAATTATTACCGACCTCGGTGTTGAAGGAAATATTGTTGAAGTTACACACGAAGAAGTGCAAGAAGTTGCTCAAAAATCAGAAAAAATTCTTACAAAATTAGTTAAAGAGATTTTTACTGAATTGTAAGATATGGAGACTTCTAAAAATATACTTATCTCAAATAGGATAAAAATATCAGTTGTATCATACATTAATTCTTTGCCGTTTATTTATGGTTTAGAAAATTCTGATATAATAAATAACATAGATTTACAAAAAGATATTCCTTCGGATTGTGCAAAAAAACTAATTGATAAAAAAGTAGATATAGGCTTAATTCCTGTTGCTGCTTTGCCAAAAATTGAACAATATGAAATTATTTCTGATTTTTGTATAGGTGCAGAAAATAAGGTAGACTCAGTTTTTTTATTTTCTAATGTAGATTTAAAATTTATTGATACAATACTACTTGATTATCAATCTAATACCTCTAATAATTTAACAAAAATACTTGCTAAATTTTTTTGGGATATATCACCTAAATGGAAAAACACAAAAAGCGAATACATATCAAGAATAAAAAACAACACCGCCGGCGTAGTTATTGGCGACAGAGCTTTTGATTTAAAAAATAAATATAAATTTGTTTACGATTTATCGCAAGAATGGTATAAATTTACAAAACTACCATTTGTTTTTGCTCTGTGGGTTAGCAACAAATCTTTAGCAACAGAATTTGTTGATGAATTTAATTCTGCATTGAATTTTGGATTAATCAATATTGATAAATTAAATAATATTTCTCCTGCTTTATCTGATAAAGAGTTTAATGCTTATCTAACAAAAAGTATAAAATATAAACTTGATGATGAAAAAAGAAAAGCTATTAAATTGTATTTAAAATTTCTTGCTAAAATTTAGTCTATTCTATACTCAAACCACATAGCTTTTAGTTTTTTTGTATAGAAAATATTTGTGAATAGAGGTTTAATTTATAAATAATATTTTTGTAATAAATGTTTTTGTTCCATCGTCGTTAGAACAAAAAGCCAAATAAACCCCTGTATGAACTTTTTCCCCATTAAAATTTTTACCATTCCAAGTAGCTTGTCCGCCTTCTGCTTTAGTTTCAAAAACGAGGTTTCCGCTAATATCAGTAATTTTAACATCGGCATTTTCTACTAGTCCGTTTATAGCAATTAGTCCATTAAAATCTGGAGGAACAGGATTAGGATAGGCATAAACATCGGTAAAAGATTCGTTACCTTCTGTAGCAGTTCCTTTGTAAGAAATTAATCCTTTTGAAGTTCCAAAATAAACTTCTCCATTTTTGTCGTTTATAGAAATTGTGCTAATTTCGTTTGATAGTAACGGACTGTTATCAACAGTAAAATGTTGTAGTTCCTCTGTTCCATCTTCAGAAATTAGATATACTCCAGAGGTTCTAGTTCCAAACCATTTTCTGTTTGCTCCATCAATAGCCATTGTGCTAATTTCTTCGGTTTCTAGCAAATATTGTGATACTCCATTTTGTTCTATAATAACTCTTTGACCTTTAAAAGTTTCGTTTGTAAACACATCGCTAGGATAAAAATAAGTAACTACTCCTTTTGCTGTACCTACCCAAATTGCTCCATCTTTGTCTTCGGCAATACAATAAACTTCGTTTGAAACAATATCACCATTTTCATCTAAGATATTTATTTTTTTATAATCATCATCATCTGTGTTTTCGTATGTTCCTTTGTCATCAAAAATAAATATACCTGCACGGTGTAGTATAACCCATTTGTATTTGTCTTTAGTAACAATTAGTGAGCGTATCATGCTTTCTTGGGTTATGTTGCTGTATGGCAATCCATGCCATTTTCCATCAGTTGTTCTAACATTAAATTGGTTGTTAACAGCCATGCCGCTTGTCCATAAATTTCCATCTTCGTCCATTGCAAGACCACCAACTCTAACAGCGTCCCAAGTGCTTACACAATTTTCTAAAGAACTATTGTCTTGTAAATATTGATTTATTTGCTTGCCATCGTAAATTTCAAAAATTCCACCATTCCACGATGATACAAATATTCTTTTATTATCATTTCTGTCAATAATTATATCCATTGGGTCAACAGCTCTTTTTCCTTCTAGTTTAATATTATCCCACCAATTATTGGTGTAAGACATAACATGTGCTTCGTTTGTTAAATTATTCCAAGCAGCATTAACACCTCCAACTGTTGCCCACATTTTTCCGTTAACAATATCTATTTTCCAAAACGATACTGAATATGGTCCATTTGGTTTTATAGCGCTTGCATTTTCACCTATTAATTTAACTATTCCAAAATTGGCATCAGCAATGTATAAGGTGTTGTTATATTTAAATGCATAATTTATTCCAGTATATATGTATCCCCACGAAAATTTATATGTACCAATAAATGTTGTGTCTCCAGAGGTATTAACAATAGTTAATTTATGATTCCAACATAAGTATAAGTTTTCTTCATCAGAATTAATTGAGTAATAATTATTAGCTCCATCAATTTTGTATTCTGTCCACACACTATTATCTAAATAATACAGCTTGTCAATTTCATCATCTTGAGTTACATAAAGTTTATCTTTAAAAATTGTGAAATTTTTAAATCTAAGATATGGATTTGGTATAGATAAATCTCGTGTCCAGTTTTCGTAAAATGCAAGATTGCTACTGTTAACGTCGGCTGTGTAAATCCCATCTTCGGTTGCAGTATAAAATCTATTGTTATATATTATTATATCAAACACTTGTTTTTGAGAGCTGTTAGCACCAATTAAATAAGTGTCTTTTATTTCATATTTATCTATATCTAAGTTAACAACTCCAAAACCAGTTGCTAAATAATAATTATTGTTATAAAAAATTATATTATTTATTGATTTTGAACCGTAAATTTGTTTTCGTTTAATATCAGATATATTTATAATTGTTTGTCCTTTAATGATATCAATATTTCCGTTTTGGTATCCTATAATTAAAGCGTCTTTTTGTTTGGCATAGAATACTGTAGAAATTGTTACATCAGATAATCCTTTTTCTTTTGATAGTATTTCGGTGCTATTATCATTTGTGTTGTAAACAAATAAACCATTTTCTGTGTTACAATAAAATTTGTCTTTGGCTAGTGTAATATGTTTTCCGTTAGAGTATGGTAAGTGGGTTTTCCATTCGCCTATTCCTATTTGAGAAAAACTTATTTTCACAAAAAGTATTAATATAATTATGATATGCTTCTTCATGTAATATAGGTTTTAAAACTTTTGTTATTAACTAAAAAACTTCTTTTTTATTGTATAAACAAAAGTAATATTTATTATTTATTTTTTGTAGATATATTTGAAAAAGTATTAAGGGGAGTTCTGATAATTAGTTTTTCAAGAATCTTTATGTCAGTATATACTCAATTCATTTAGCTTTTCGGGAATTTATGCGGATTTATTTTTTCTTTTTTAGAGTTTAAAATTTTAAGCATAGCTAGGTTACGCTTATAAATTTAAACGATCGCAAATGTAGTTAAAACTATACACTTTTAGTACATTTCGTAAAAAGCAACAAAGATATTAGAGCTTAAACCTTAGGTGTTTGAGGATTTAAATTTTGCGCAACAACGCAGAAATCAGACTTTATAGACAAGCTCTATTTAATATCTAAACCCTAACAATATAGCAGTTTAGTCTACAAAACTAATTTCTTTAACTAAATATAATCAAATTAACAAAAATAATTACAAACAATTATGTGAATAACTTCTGTATTAAAATATAGTTAATATCTTGTTTTGAGTAGTGAGTAGAGTTAATTTTGTTTTCTAAATGAAATGGCATCAAATTAACATATACAAACACCTAAACGATTTACTTTATCTACACGATTTTGTAATTGTTCCAAATTTTGGTGCGTTTGTAACTAATTATAAACCTGCCGAAATCACAGAAAATAATTATATTTTACCACCATCTAAATCTATATCTTTTAACAGTAGTTTAACAGCTAGCGATGGTTTGTTTATTAGTTATCTTTCATCAAAATTAAATATAGAACAAGCTGATGCCAAAGAACTTGTATCGGGATTTGTAAGAGATATTTTTATTGATTTAGATAATAAAAAACAAATTGTTTTTGAAAATTTAGGTTCATTTGAGTTTGATAAAAATTTAAATTTAATTTTTGAACCAAAATTAAAACTAAATTTACTTGCCGATGCCTACGGGTTTTCGAGCATTCATTACCCAAAGCTAGAAAAGCCTAGCAAAAGAATAGAAAAAGAAATAAAAGATAAAGCTAGAGTTAAAAAGCTATTAACAAGCCGAGTTGCAAAACTTACTTATATAATTTTACCAATATTAATATTTATTTCTGTTCTTACAATTCAAATAAATATTATTGATAAATCAGACTATAATTATTCAGATTTTAGCGATATTGTTAGTTCCGATAATAGTAATAAAGCAAAAAGCAGAGTAGAAAAAGAACTTGACTCTATCACAAAAAAAGAAAATGCTTTAATGTATGTTGAAATTATAGAACCAAAATCTTCTGAAAATATTAAAAAAGAAATAGATATAAAACCTATAACAAAATTAAAGAGTAACAAGCAAAGAGTTATAACTAGAATTAAGCTCGCAAATAGCTCTAAAATAACAGAAAACACAAAAGAGAAAATAAGCAAAACCGAAATTAAAAAATTCTATTTAGTTGTAGGTAGTTTTTCCGAAAAAAGAAATGCCAAAAACTTTATTGCAAAACTAAAGAACAAAGGAATAGATGCTGTAATTGTTAATAACAAAGGTAAATTTAGAGTTTCAGCAGGTAGTTTCGATACAAAGACTATGGCTAAGAAAAAAGTATCTGTATTGAAAAAACGAGGAATCAAAACTTGGATTTCTAAAAGAAAGTAACAATCATGTCTAAAATATTTATTGCCGGAATTGATACTGATATAGGAAAAACCTATGCCACAGGTTTATTAGCAAAATGTTTTTTATTAAATAATAAATCGGTAATTACCATAAAACTTGCACAAACAGGTTGTGTTGGCATATCAGAAGATATTATAAAACATAGAGAAATAATGAATATTCCATTATCAGATTACGATAAAAATGGAATTACTTGTCCTTATGTTTTTAAATTTCCTGCATCGCCACATTTGTCTGCCGAAATAGAAAACAAAAATATTGATACAGATAAAATATCTAATTCAATTAATACTTTAAACAATTACTTTGATAATATAATAATAGAAGGTGTTGGTGGTTTGTTAGTTCCGTTAAATAACAAGCAAACAAGCTTAGACTTTATAAAAAAAGAAAAGCTTCCTGTTATTTTGGTTAGCTCGCCAAAACTTGGCAGTATAAACCATACCCTGTTGTCTATAGAAGCTCTTAAAACCAGAAATATAAATTTGTTAGGTATTATTTATAATTGTTTTGGCAATTTTGATAAAACAATTAAAAACGATAGCATAAAAGTTTTTAAACTATTTCTTAAAAAACACAACTATCCCGATAAAATTGTTGAAATAACTGATATTTCAAACTATACTGATAAGCAAATTATGGATTTAGGTTTGCAGCTAAGTTTATAACACATTTATATTATACTCAATCCATTTAGCTTTTCGGGAATTTATGCGGATTTATTTTTTCTTTTTTAGAGTTTAAAATTTTAAGCATAGCTTGTTACGCTTACAATTTTAAGCAAATAAAAAAGGAAAAAGAAAAAGTAGAAAACACGAAAAGCTATGTGGTTTGAGTATATACTCAAACTACGATAAAGAATAGTTCTAA
>CAZRWZ010000017.1:0-12096 GCA_964603745.1 uncultured Bacteroidaceae bacterium
GCCTACTAACTACTCCCCCGGAATAACAACCTTAACCCATTTCCCTGCTTTTTGTGCATTTATATTATGATCGTACATTGCTTCACAATACACACTTGGCAAATAAAACTCGCCTAAATAACTTGCATTTAACAACACTCTAAATGTTTTTGTCTTATATTTTGCTAAATCAAAATAGCTTAGTACTCTATCATCTCTAATATCTTGATAACGTGGTTTATTTACATTATTTTTATCATCATTAAAAGCCTCGTCCATTCGCATATTACGAATTTCCCAACCCGAAGGAAAAATTTGCGTTAATGCCAATTCTTTATAATTATCTCTAATACCTAAGTGTGTTACAGTTACTTCTGCAATAAAATCGGTACCTTGGTCTAGTTTCTCAGGATTTATAACTTTGCCATCTAAACTTAAATAACGAACTTGCATTTTTAAATTATTTTCTGCATTAGTTTTATCGCCTACTAAAGGGATACCCTCTAATTGCAATTCTACAAACAAAGTTTTGTTACTTGTATTTTTAAATACAATATTACCCTGTTTTGCACCTTTCATTCCTAAATTGCATTGATATATAGGTAATTGACTTGATAGCTTGCTAATTGAACTTGAATTTACAGAATATTCAAAACTCATTTTTGTTTCTGCAGCTCCCGAAACACCTGCAAATTTTGCAGCTGCCAACAAACAATAAGCAGTTGTTTGTGTGCTATACCAATTATTAGAAGACATTTGCTTTGCAATTTCATCAAGAATTTGCTTTGCTTGTTTCTTTTTATCAAGCATTGTTAATGTTTCTAAAATCATAGCTTTATCTCTTAGCGAAGAACCAAAAGTGTATGACAGCTCAATGTATTGATTAATATCTGTAGATAAATTTGCTACCATATTTTCGGCAATATTTTTTTTACCTGCCAAAAAATATGCAGCAGCCAAACGCCACTTAGCAGCAGGCGATAATTTTTTAGTTGTTCTTAGCCTGTTCATAGCTCCCATTGCAGGCGATTTTGCCAAAGCTAATGTGTATAAACGATATGCTTGAACTAACTGATTGCTTGAATAATAATGATACCTGTCATTGTCGGAAGACCAAGAATTTGCACGTTGTTTCTGAAATTTTTTCCATTTAGACAATATTCCTTGCGGGATAGTATAACCCTTTGCCTTAGCTTCTAACAAAAAATGACCTACATAATTTGTACTCCATTCGCTTGCCATATCTCGTTCTCCCTGCCAATAAGAAAAACCTCCTGAATAAATCTGAAAATTGTGTAATTTATTAATTGCAGATTTTATATTCTCATCAATATCAATTTTTTGATTTTTAGACAATTTTATTAAATTATTTAAAAACAATTGAGGAAATACGCTCGAAGTTGTTTGCTCTACACATCCGTGCGGATAAGAGATTAAATATTGCAATCTGTTTTGCAGTTTTAATGCAGGAAATGCCGATACTTCTAAAACAGCTTTATTAGTGCCTAACATTCCGACCGGATTATATGTTTTTTCCCAAGTTTTGCCTGGTTCAACCATTACACTTACAGTATTTCTAACTCGTGGATTAGATGCTCTAACATCAAGCTCTATATCATAATACGCTTTTTTAGAACCACTTGCAACCATTACCTTAACCTTGCCTATACCCAGTTTTTTGGCTACATCAATACTAAAATTCACAAGTTTATCGCCTTCGCGAGAAAAATGGATTGTTTTAGTGTTTTGGGTTAAATGCAAAAGTTTATTTGTTTTAACTGTAACTGTTACATCTTTTATGTTTTTATCCATAGCAAAAACGCTAACAGGTAGTTCTACTTTTTCGCCCGGACCAACAACACGTGGCAATGTTGCTAAAACCATTAAAGGAGTTTTTACAGGAGTAGTTTTTTCGGCAGAGCCATAAGCTCCGTTATTGCCGGCAACAATCATAGTTCTTACAGAACCAACATAATTAGGCATTTTAATAGTATGCGTTTTTTTCTGATTTGCCTCAATAGTAAAAGGACCTAAGAATTTAACAACAGGTTTAAAACGATTTGCTTTTGCACCGCCGTCTTTGTTAATATACTCGTCGCCACCAAGAGCTAACAAACCTGCCATTTCGCCCGAAAAAGCACCAATTACATATTTATACATATCCCAAGTATGCACACTAAGAGCTTCTTTTGCATAGAAATGCGACCAAGGGTCAGGAGTTTTAAATCGTGTTAAATCTAACAAACCATCATCTACAACAGCCAAAGTATAAGTCATTTTTTTGCCTGTTTTTTCGCTTACTTTTACAGTAAAATTCTTTTCTGGTGCCAATACTTTTGGCATAGAAATAATTGGTTCTAAATGCGAGTTCGGGTTTTCTATTCTAACCGACTGAACGCCATACAATCTTATTGGTAAATCATTTTTTACATTATTATATGGTTGTATTAAAGTTATGTTAATATAAATATTAGGAGCCATTTCTTCGGTAGCTTCAATCTCGAAACTATTTTCACCATCGCTCATATTTTTCCAAAATGTTTTAATAATTTTTGAGCCACTTTCTATACTAACCAAGCTTCGTCCTTGTTTTGCTGTAGGAATATTAACTTTAATTTTTTCGCCTACATTATACTTTTTTTTATCTGTACTAAAAGTTAGCATTTCGGCACCACCGGGATTTTCGCTACCATCGTTATTCCACCAACTTTTATAGGTTACATAAAAAGTTTGCCCCGCACTATGACCTGTAACTGGGTCGGTTATTCTAATATACTTTCTTCCGTAGTACTTGCCATCTAAATTTAGCTCGTACCTTGCTTTTCCGTTTACAGTACTGATTTTAGCAGTTTTTATTAAATTTTTATTTCTGTTAGAAACATAATTAGCAAGATTATCTTCTTCGGAATGCTCCCACCACCAACGCCAATACACATCAAAAACTTCAATTACCAAATCTTTTCTGTCAACAGGATTGCCTTTTTCATCAACTGTTACAATAGGTATAATATTTGGTTCGTTAGAGTACAAAGCTCCGTTCCAAGCATTTCCTTTGGGTATTTTCAAACCAACATATCCACGATATGGAGAGTAAAGTATTGATGACCTATCAACAGAAAAATCGCCCCCACGTTCAAAAGCACGTAGTTTAAAATTAGCTTTTAACATACCCGGTGCATTATTCGATACTTTAATTTTAGGATTTACAACAAGTTTACCTTTATCATCAAGTTTACCTGCAAAAACTATTTCATCTTCACTATAAAAAGTTTTAGAAGCATCGTCAAACGAATATCCTGCATATTTATCAAATGCAGTTTTTGCTTTGGTCATTTTTAGTTCAATATCAACTTTTAGATTTCCTGCTATTGCTCCGTGTAGCCATTTCACTTCCAAATCACCATTGTTAGCACCAATATTAGACAAAAACTTTTTATGAAAATCAAGATTAATTTTTAATCTGTTTGGTTTAATTGTTTCAATTTTTATAGTTTTTGTAAAAGCCGAACCACCAATTTTAACTTTTGCCAACCAATTTCCTGTTGGAGCATCGGCTTTTGTTGCTGTTCTAAAATCGTAAAAATTATTTACCGATTTGGTACTAACTTTACGCTCGTACAATTGATTTTCGGGAGTATAAAGTTCGAGTACAACAGGGTGGTTTTCTGGTAAAACTTTGTTTTTATCTTCTAAAATAAAACTAATAAAAAGAGAATCTCCCGGTCGCCACACACCTCTTTCGCCATAAATATAGCCCTTTATTCCTTTTTTAACTTGCTGACCACCAATATCAAACATACTTAAAGAAAGAGCCGTACCATCGTCTAATCTTAAATATCCACGCTGTTTGTCTTTTTTTGCAATTAACAAAAATGGTTTCTTTTTTAAATCTATTTGCACAAAACCATCGGCATCTGTTTCTTGTGTTCCAATTAATTGATGCTGAAAATTATACATTTCTACTGAAACACCCGAAATTGGTTCTGTTGTTTTTAAATCGGTAATTGCAACTGTCATAATATTGCTATGTCCTGATTTTGCAATTATACCTAAATCTGATGCTAAAATATTACGTGAAACCGAACGATTTGCCATATAATATGTTGCTTTACATGGATTTTCTCTATCTTCATAATTATAATCATTATAGTAATAATAATCGTCGTCTTCGTAATAATACCAATCGCCACTTGGACCATCAAAAGATTCATCATCATCATTATTTTGAGAAAAACCAATTTCTTCATCGCCATCATCATCGCAAGGATAAAGAGATTGTTGCTTTGTAAAGCTAATCATAACTCTGTATATTGCACCCGGTTCGGCACTCATATATTTTGATAAATCTAACGAAAAATTATTCCAACTACCGTAGTCAATAGGGTTTTCAGATTTTAACTCAACTTCGCCTTTATACACTATTCTTGCTACACGCTTCAATTCTCTTTTTCCGTCAAATTGATTTACTTGAAAAAATTGAGCAATATTATTTTCAAAAACTTGAAGTATTTTAACATTAACAGCTTTTAAATTAACAGCTTTAAATGGAAATACAAGTCCGTTTGAACTTGGCAATATATTACCTTTGCCTATTAATTCAACAGCAGGCTTTATATTTGTAAATGTTATATCTTGCTCATACTTAGCCATTAAGTCGTAATTCATAACATTTTT
Organism: uncultured Bacteroidaceae bacterium; assembly: GCA_964603745.1. Classification (GTDB taxonomy): domain Bacteria; phylum Bacteroidota; class Bacteroidia; order Bacteroidales; family JAFGXI01; genus CAZRWZ01. The sequence goes on from CAZRWZ010000017.1 coordinate 4,654, forward strand.
AATAGAATTTGTTACAATTAATTTCTTTGTTCCTTTTAGGCGTGTTGTTGGATATAAATTTATAGAATTAACCTCTTTAACTATTCTAAATTCAATATCAGGTTTAATTAAAATAAGCCCTTCAATATCTTGATTTTGTTTTATAGGATCAGAAAAATAAATTGTTATAATTTGTTCGGGTTGTTGTGTAATCTTAACATCAAGTACCGAAAACTCGCCAAGAGGTGGTATCTCAAATACCTTTTCACCTTTTTTATCTAAACCCAACAAATCGCCATTCCATTGCAATATCACTTGTTCTTGTTCTTCTTTTCTTTTAATCTTGTTGATTGTAAAATTGTGTATTTTACCATCAATATGCTCCCAAACAATCTGTAATTTATTTCCCTCTTGCAATGCTGTAAACGATTTCTCGATATTTTCATTTTCAGCATAATCGTATGTTAAAACACTTCCGTGAATCATTTGCAACTTAAGGTCTGTTAAACTATGCGATTCCATTCCGCCAAACTCAAGGTCAAAATCTTGTTTCATTACCTGAAATTGAAAAACCAATGTTTCTAATTTATCCGGTACTTTCATCAATTTAGATAAATAAAACTCTGCTTCAAACAATTTACCTGAAGCTAATTTTTTGTTTGGTCTAAATTCTATTGTTCTGTCATCTACCCAGTAAGCTTCTCCGTCGATATTTGGACTAAAATCAAAAAGTTCTTCTTCAATTTTTTTGTTTGCAATAGCATTTTTATAAGGCTCTGTTAATCTTATTTGAATACTTGCCTGCTTACTAACAACACCACTTGTAAAAGCCGAAATATAACCCATAAAATCAGGGTCGATATTTGTTTTATTATTATCATCGCCACAGCTAACCGCAGTTATAGCAACAATAATTAACAATAAAATTACTTTAGAAATATTAAAAACTGTTTTTTTCATGATTTAAAAATTTAGTTGTTGCAAGATAGTAAATTTATATTTATTTCACTTTAACTATTAACTTATATCCGTAGGCTTAGTTTTAAAATATTGATAGTCAAAAAAATGACAAGCTTAACTTATTTCCAAGAGATTGAACTAGAAAGTTCGATGCAAAAAATTAAAACCATAGAATACTAAGGCGTTTGAGGATTTGAATTTTGAGCAACAATGCAGAAATCAAACTTTATATGCAAGTTTCTAAAATTAAGCGTTTATTAGCTCCTCAAAACTACCATCATCGTAAAAAACCATTATTTTTTTAATCTTTTTTTCTTTAGAAATATTTTGTTGTATAGTTTTTTTAGTAACATACTCAACCTGAGCTTCTTCTTCGACCATAGTCTTCTGCTCAATTAATTTTTCTTCAGTATCTACCACATCATTATCTTCTGAATTTTCGAATAAAGATAAACTATTTACTGTTTTGTCGTACATATCGCCAACTCCAAGTATCAACCAATCTGAATTAATATGCGGAAATTTGCGTAAAATACGCTGTGCTATATCTAAACTAGGTTTATTACGCCCAGATAGTATATGCGACATACTAGAACGCTGTATGCTTATTTCATCGGCAAATTTAGAAGATGCTATTTTTTCTTCTTTAAGTATTTTTTCTATTCTATTTTTCATTACTTAAAATATTTTATAGAGCTTATAATAAAAACTAAAGATTTGTATTGAAAATACACGAATTCACAATTATATTTGTAAACAGTGCAAAGGTAATGATAATTTACAAAAGTAAAAAACAACTTACTAACATTTGTAAATAGTATTGATGTTACATTTGTAAACCCTTGTTTTCGTACACTTAATTAATAAACAACGCCACCTCTTAACACATAAGCACTGTAAGTATATCAATCAATATAAAGTTTTACTTTAATATATATTTGTTACTAATTGAGGTTTAATTAATTACAATTATAAAACTATCTACAATAGCTGTTTTTTTGTAATATTATTAAGTTTGTAAACTTATGTGTAACTAATTACTTCATGTAAATTGGATAAACAACTGATTGTATGTTTATTAAGCTTGGTAAAATCCAACTTATACTTTAGTTACATAAGTAAATTTAACAAGTTAAATTATATTATAAATTTGTTAATATCAAACACAACACGCTTGAATACAAATGTAAATAATCAACAATTTTACTTTTGTTAATAAAAAAACACAAGAACAAATTCACATCTGTAAAAAACACGCTTAATTTTTTAAATTCCAATAAAAATTGATTTTTTTTTAATCTACAAAACTTACCTCATTGTATCATCTCCACTACCCTATTAACAAAAAATACAAAATTGTGAATAAAAAAAAAATCTCAAATAGAATACTCCATAAATTATTAATAAATTTGTATTATGAAAGAATGGGGAATAGAAGACGATAGATTTCAATCTGTATCAAAATTTGAAGAAATGCTTGGTAAAAACAAGCAATTATATTTTGACATAGAAGAATTTGAAGATATAATTGATTTTTATATAGATAACAACAATCTATCGCATGCAAACAAGGCTATTGATATAGCTATGTTACAGCACCCTATTTCCGATTCTATTCAACTTAGGCAAGCTGTTGTTCATATACAAAATATTAATGCTAGTCAAGCAATTAGTATTTTAGAAAAACTCATAAAAGTTAATCCAAATCAATATGAAACCATAATAGCATACAGCTCTGCCCTACTTTTACAAGGAAAAGATAAACTTGCCGAAGTATATCTAAAAAAAGCTTTTGAAATAAACCTTGAAGAAAGTGCAGGTTTTCTATATCATAACGGATTAAATTACTTAACATCAGGCAGGTACGATTATGCTATTAAATTCTTATTAATATCATACAACTATGATAAAAATAATTATTATGCACTAAACGATATTGCTTTTTGCTATGAGCGGTTAAACGATTACAAAAAAAGTATTAACTACTATAACAAGTATTTAGACCAAGACCCTTTTGATGAAATTATATGGTACAACTTAGGTATAGTGTACGAAAGAGCAGGAAAAACAGAAAGTGCATTAGAAGCATACGATTTTACTATCACTATAAATCAAAAATACGATTTAGCTTTTTATAGCAAAGCAAATTTATTAATTTCTCTTGGCAGATATTACGAAGCAATTGAATTATTTCACGAATTAGCAGAAATTGCCGAAGAAAAAGCTGATATATATTGCTTGATAGGAGAATGTTACGAAAAAGCCGAAGAGTATACTAATGCTCACAAATACTATAAAAAATCTTTAGAAGAAGACAAAACATATTCTGATTCGTGGTTTGGTATAGCAATGGTTAAATCTGCTAAAGAAGAATATTTCGAGAGCTTATATTACTTAAGAATGGCTATAAGCTTTGATGATAGCAACGAAGAGTATTTTTTAGAATTAGGTAAAATAAATCAAAAACTTGGTTTTTTAGACGATGCCGATAAAAATTTTAATAAAGCAATAGAAATTGCTCCTTACGATGATGAGCTTTGGTCGTTTTATGCAGAAATGTACATAAAACAAACAAACTACGATAAAGCTTTAAGAATTTTATACGAAGCAAAATCAAATATCAGCGACAGCTCTAATATACTGTATAAAATATCTGTATGCGAGATATTTACAGGTAACTACAACGCTGGTTTTAAGTTTTTTGAAAAAGCATTAAAAATAGATTACAAATTACATAAAGAATATTTAGAAAAATTCTCTGAACTTAAGTTATACAAAGAGGTTTCGGAGTTAATACAAACGTATAAAAATACACATAATTAATGGAAAAAAAGTTTCAATTAAAATGCACCAAATGTGGTCATATTACAAAAGACTATAAAGAATGGTTAGAAAACAAACAAAAATGTAGCGAATGTGGCTCTAATTGGTCTAAAGTTGAATACACAACTGATATAAATAAGGTAAAAGAATTGATAAGCAAAGACGCAAACCCGAAAAATTTCTATGCATATTTCGATTATTTACCATTAAACAATAAAGACAACATAGTAACTGAAGGTGAAGGTGTTATACCAGTAGAAGTCTGTCCTACTTTACAGAAACTTGCCGAAAAAGCAGGAATTAACTGTAAGGTATTTGTTTATCGTAACGACCTAAACCCTGGAACAGGAACATTTAAAGATGTTGCCGCATCAATGGCAGCAAGTGTTCTAAAAGAAAATGGAGTAAAACAATATTGTGTTGCTAGTACCGGCAATATAGCAACAGGTTTTGCATATTATTTAGCCAAAGCAGGTATTTCTTTATCAGTATTTATTCCGCAAGATGCACTAATGGCAAACGAAGCCGAGATTTCTGCTTATGGTCAGAGAGTTTACAGAGTAAACGGCGATTATGCTCATGCAAAGAAAATTGCAGCAGAATATTCTGCAAAATATAATATCCCTATGTCTGGTGGAAATGTTGACCCTGCTCGTGTAGAAGCTAAAAAAACTATGGCATTTGAGTGGTTGCGTCAAATGGAAACTTTTCCAACTGTTTATGTACAAGCACTTAGTGGCGGAACAGGTCCTATTGCAATAGATAAAGCTTACGACGATTTAAAAGAATTGGGTTTAATTACTCAGTACCCTAAATATATTATGGTTCAGCCAAGTAATTGCGACCCAATGACAAGAGGTTGGGAAAAAGCTAAAAAAGCAGGTTTTCCCGATGGTTGGGAGCAAGACTACCCTATTATCGAAAGCCCTGTAACAGCTGTGCCTACCTTAGCAACCGGTAATCCGGCAACTTATCCTATTATTGCAAGTTTGGTTAAAAAATCTGGTGGCGAAATTATTACGTTTAGCGAAGATGAACTTTACGATATTGCTAGATTAATTGCTTACGAAAAAGGTGTTAGAATTGGTCCTGCTTCTACAATAGCAGTTGGTGGTTTTTTAAAATCGGTGCAACAAAAACTTATTAAAAATGACGATATAGTTTTAATTAATATTGGCGAAGGTGTTAGGCGTGCTCCTAAATTTAAAGAAAATATGATTTACACCACTAAACAAATTGATTCTATTGATGACTGCGAACCATACGAAAGAGAAGATTATAGAGAAAAACTATGGAGTAAGTTCGATAAATACTTATAGTTTAAAGTTAAAAGTTCATAAAGTTGAAAGTAACAAAAACAAACTTTTGCTTTATGAACTTTACAAACTTTAAGTCGAAGCCAACTTTATGAACTTTACAAACTTTACGAACTGTCAACTTATATGAATATTCTTCAACTTACTAATAAAATGCCCTACCCACCTAATGATGGTGGTAGTATTGCTACTTTAAATATGAGTAAAAGTTTTGCCGATTTGGGTAATAAAGTAACAATTTTGGCAATGAATACACCAAAACACTCATTTAATATTAATGATATTCCTGAAGAAATTACAAATAAAATTACATTTGAAACAATTGAGGTTGAAACAGATATAAACAAAAAAGACGCTTTAATAAACTTGTTCTTTTCGGATTTACCTTACAATGCAGTACGTTTTATTTCTGATGATTTTACAAACAAGCTTATAAACATATTAAAATCAGAAGATTTTAATATAGTTCAGCTAGAAGGAATTTATCTTGCTCCATATATTGACATCATTAAAGAACACTCCAATGCATTGATATCATTACGTTCTCATAATATAGAACATGAAATTTGGAAACGCGTTGCTTCTAACGAAACAAATCCTGTTAAAAAAAAATACACAAATATACTTTCTAACAGAATTAAAAAATTCGAAAAAAAATATATGAACAAATACGATTTATTAGTTCCTATAACATCACGAGATTTGAATGTATTAAACAAAATGGGTAATAAAAAATCGGCTCATGTTGCAATGACAGGTATTGATTTTAATAATATTATAATAGATAATTCTAATTCTAATTATCCATCATTATTTTTTATAGGTGCTTTAGATTGGGCACCAAATCAAGAAGGATTAAATTGGTTTATAAAAAATGTTTGGCCACGTATCCATACTAAATTTCCTAGTTTAATTTTTAAAATAGCCGGCAGAAATGCTCCCGAAAAAATAATTGCAAATTTCAATAAACCAAACATTAAATATATAGGTGCTGTTGATGATGCCTATCAGTTTATGAACCAAAATTCTATAATGATTGCACCATTATTTTCTGGTAGTGGAATGAGAATTAAGATTATTGAAGGAATGTCATTGGGTAAAACAATTATTACTACATCAATTGGTAGCGAAGGTATTGATACAAACCACAACGAGAATATTTTAATTGCAGATACTGATATTGATTTTATTAAATCAATAGAACAATTAGTTACAAACGAAAATTTGTATAATAACATTTCTAATAATGCAATTAAATTTATTAGAGATAATTTTGATAACAATGGAATTACGGCAGAACTTGTTGATTTTTATAAGTTTCAGATAAATAATTTATTGTAAATATATTGTAATAACATAAAGCTAAATGAAAATTAAAACTCTAATTATAATAGTTTTATTCTCAATCTCATTTAATATTTATTCTCAAGACACGATAAATAAAAAGCGATTAACTATTTTTATTTCTAGTAATGTTGTGGCATATACAAGCGGTATGATAATGCTAAACCAATTATGGTACAAAGATTATCCACGCACTGATTTTCATTGGTTTAACGACAATGATGAATGGTTACAAATGGACAAATTCGGACATGCTTACACAAGCTATTATTTAAGCAAAGTTCTTTCTAAGGGTTTTTCATGGACTGGTATAAACAACAGAAAATCGGCAATATTGGGAGCTTCGCTGGGTTTTTTATACATATCATCAATAGAAATATATGATGGCTTTTCTGAAAATTGGGGTGCTTCGTATGGCGATTTAATTGCAAACTTTAGCGGCTCAAGCATCTATTTAGCTCAAGAATTAATATGGCACGAGCAAAAAATAATTCCTAAGTTTTCTTTTCATACTACCAATTTTCCAAATTATAGACCAGAGCTTTTAGGAACAAGTTTAGGCGAACAAATATTAAAAGATTATAATGGTCAAACTTATTGGTTATCGGTTAATATAAAATCAATTGCACACATAAATAAGTTTCCTTCGTGGCTTAATTTAGCTTTTGGATATGGTGCTACAGGAATGACTGGCGGCAAAACAAACCCTGAAAACACAATAGATAACTCAGAAAGAATGCGACAATATTATTTTAGTTTAGATATAGATTTAAACAGAATAAAAACAAATTCTAAGATACTAAAAACTGTATTTAGCTTTGTTAATATAATAAAAATACCTTTTCCTACACTCGAATTTTCTAATAAAGGTATTAGGGCTTATCCTTTTTATTTTTAAAAAGTATTAATTGAAGAAGAATAAGGAATGATAATTGATAATTAACAATTGATAATTAGCCGTAGAACAATAGAACAGTTTAACCATTTAAACTAAACCATATAAGAAAAGAAGAATGAGGAA
>CAZRWZ010000017.1:12196-18673 GCA_964603745.1 uncultured Bacteroidaceae bacterium
TTAATTCTTAATTTTTAATTCTTAATTTAAAGATTAGCAATAAAACCCTTTTATTATGTATATCGTGATTAATAAATAACCGATTTGAGATAGCCAAAACAGATAAATTATTAAGTTTTGTGCATTTTAAAACTTTAGTTTTATACCTTCGTAGAATTATTTAAAATAATAATATTGAAACCATTATTAACATATACCTTAATATTACTTAGTTTTTTAGGCTACTCAAACAATCTTGTTGATAGTTTATCTAAAACACTAAACAATCTTAACGATTCAAGTAAAATTGAAAATTTGCTTAAAATATCAGACACATTTATTGAAGAAACAAATAATGACACTTCTATTATATTTTCTATTGAAGCAATGAAAATTGCCGATAAAATAAATAGTGAATATTTAACAAATAAATCTTACTATTATTTATCTACAGCCTATTATAACATCGGAGATTTCTCTAAATCGATAATCTATTCAGAAAAAAGTTTGTTATACTACAAAGGCAAAGACAATGATATTTATTCTGAATTATTAAATAGACTAGGTATAATAGAGGCAAATTACGAAAATTACGACCATGCTTTAGAGTATTTTAACGAATATCTTTTTGAGGTTAAAAAGAACGAACCTGAAAAATTAGTAAATATTTATAATAATTTAGGTATCCTTTATCGTTTGATTGGCGACAACAAAAAAGCTTTAAAAAACCTTCTTTTTGCATTAGATATTGCAAGCGAAAAAAGCGACTCTGCTGCTATTATTAAAAACTACATTAACATTTCTTCTGTTTATATTGATGAAAAAAATTATGACAAAGCTAATAATTATTTAAACTTAGCTTTTGAGATAGCAAATAGCAAAACACAAGCTTACAAACTACAACTATCTTATATATATGATAAAAAAGCATATATTGAAATTGGTAATAAAAACTATAAAAATGCAAGCAATTATTTAAAACTAGCATTAAAACACGATTTAGAAATTAAAAACAAACTTAATATAACTAACGATTATATCTCAATAGCAGATGTATATTCACATTATGATTATGATAAAGCCATTATTTATATAAACAAAGCTTTACAATTTATAAATCAAGAAAACTTAAAAATTTTATATCCCGAAGCATATAAAACCTACTCTAAAATACATGAAAAAAACGGAAATATTAACGAAGCCTATAAAAAATATAAACTTTATATTTCTTATAAAGACACCCTAAATTTAGAATCTAACAAAAATAAAATTAAAGCAATTGAAAACATTTATAAAGACAAAGAAAACCTATACAAACACACTGTAAACAAGAAAGATAAAGAAATAGAACAAATTAAATTAACCCAAGCAGAAATAAAAATTTCAAAACAAAAAACAATAATTTTTATTACAATATTTTTAATTTCGGTATCAATAATTTCGCTAATTGTATTTTATTTTCAGTTTAGAAAAAACAAATTTATTATACAAGAACTAAAAGAAAAAAACAAAGAAATTCAAAAACAAAACATAAAAATAAATAAACAAAAAGATGATTTAGAAAAATTTAATTTAGAACTAGATGCAGCTAGAAAACTAGAAGAAAAAGCAAAAAAACAAGCTGAAATTGTTTCTGAATATAAGTCGAGGTTTTTAGCAAATATGAGCCACGAAATAAGAACCCCTATGAACGGTATTATAGGAATGACAGATTTATTAATAGACTCCGATTTAGATGAAAACACTAAAGAATACACGCAAATTATTCAAGCATCAGCAAATAACTTATTAACAGTAATAAACGATATTTTAGATTATTCTAAAATAGAGTCAAACCAATTAGTTATAGAAAAAATTCCATTAATATTGTTTGATGAAATAAAAGAAGTAACTACCATATTACAAATAAAAGCCCAAGAAAAAAACATCGATATTATTTTAGAATATGATAGTAGTTTACCCGAATACATAATATCCGATCCTGTTAGAATAAAACAAATTTTAACTAACTTAATAAACAATGCCATTAAATTTACAAGAAAAGGATATATTAAAATAAGCACACAGCCCATAGAAGTAATTGGCAATGAAATGATTGTAGAGATAAGGGTTTTAGATACCGGCATTGGTATAAAAAAAGAATTTCAACACAAGATTTTTGAAGATTTTATGCAAGAAGACGATAACACAACTAGAAACTACGGCGGAACAGGTCTAGGTCTTAGTATTGCAAAACGACTAACAGAATTACTTGGTGGCTCTATTGGTTTAACAAGTAAAGTAGGTATTGGTAGCGAATTTTGGTTTACAATAAGAGTAAAAACATACTCACAAATTATTTCTAAAAAAGAAGTTAAAAAAGAAATTAAACCCACACAATCAACAAAATCGTATAATATTATAGTTGCCGAAGACGATTTAGCCAATATAGAACTAATATCTAAATCATTAAATAAATTACATCATAAATACAAAATATTCTTAAACGGTAAAGAAATTGTAGATTATTACAAACAAAACCACGATATCGATATTATTCTAATGGACATACAAATGCCTGTAATGGATGGTTTTACAGCTGTAAAAAAAATCAGGAAATTTGAAAGTGAAAAAATAATAAAACCCGTATATATTATTGCAGTTACAGCAAATGCAATGGAAGGAGAACAAGAAAAATGTTTAGCTGCCGGAATGAATGATTATCTTAGCAAGCCATACAAATATGAAGATTTATTAGAAATATTAAACAAATCAAACATATAGATAACTCACTATAAATCAATATTTAGATATTTTTTTTTATCAAAATCTGAAAAATTAATTTAAACTTTAATTATAATTTGTAAATTTGCATACATTAATTGTATATTGAAATGAATATTGAGCTTGTAAAATCGAAAATACACAAAGCCACAGTTACAGAAGCCAATCTGCAATATGTTGGTAGTATTACCATTGATGAAGATTTATTAGACGCATCTAATATTATTGAAAACGAAAAAGTGCAGATTGTTAATATTAACAATGGCGAACGTATAGAAACATACGTAATTAAAGGCGAACGAGGAAAAGGTGAAATATGCCTAAATGGTCCGGCCGCACGTAAAGTACAAGTTGGTGATGTAATTATTATAATAGCTTATGCATGTATGGATTTTGAAGAAGCAAAAACATTTAAACCAACCTTAGTTTTTCCTGACACAGCTACAAATCAAATTATTTGATTGAAAACCAAGATTTTAAACATAGTTAAATATTTAATTTTCCTTTCAATAGGATTATTATTATTATATTTTGCCTTTAAAGGAGTGCCTTTAGACAAATTTGTTAATGGATTAAAAGAAGCAAACTATTTTTATGTTAGTTTAAATATACTTTTTGGTATTTTAGCATTTATAAGCAGAGCCGTTCGTTGGAAAATTGCCATAGAACCTTTAGGATACAAAGCAAACACAGCAAATACTTTTTATGCCCTAATGATAGGATATTTTGCAAATATGGCTTTTCCTCGTTTGGGAGAAGTAACCAGATGCACATCGCTATACAAAACCGATAAAATACCCTTTAATAAACTATTAGGAACAGTAATAATAGAGCGTGCCTTAGATTTAACAATTTTATTATTATTAATGATAGTAGTTTTCTTTCTTAATATAGAACTATTTGGCACATTTATTTCTGATGAAATAATTGGAGGTATTGCTAACAAACTCACATCTTTATTAGGCAGTTCTCAGGCAGCAACATCAATAATAATATTAATATTAGTTTTACCTGTTATAACAATATTTCTATTTAGAAAAAAAATTAAAACACTTGGCATTTACATTAAAATAGTTGATTTAATAAAAGGAGTGATAGAGGGAATTAAAACAATATACAAAATGGAAAAAGTATGGTGGTTTATTTTTCATACATTCTTTATTTGGCTAAACTATGCACTAATGACATACGCCGTTTTTTTTGCTATACCAGATATAAACAACAATTTTGATTTAGGTTTTGTTGACGCCCTATTTCTTTTAATTGTGGGAGGCGTTGGCATGTCTTTGCCAGCACCTGGTGGAGTTGGTTCTTATCACTATTTTGTAAGTGCTGCATTAATGATATATGGCATATCAAAAGAAACCTCAATAGTTTTTGCAACTATTGCACACGAAGCTCAAGCACTACTTGTTATTACACTTGGTGTTGTTTCGTTAATTATTTTAAGTATTAGAAATAAAAAAATAAAAAAACAATATGCTAGCAAAAATCAAGAATAAAATATTAACATCTAACAATGATATTTTAAAAACTTTAGATATTATTAAAACAAGCTCTAAATCAATAAGTTTTACCAATGGCTGTTTCGATATTATTCATCGTGGACACATAGAATATCTAGCACAAGCATCGGAATTAGCCGATATATTTATTATAGGATTAAACACAGATGCATCTGTTAGTAGATTAAAAGGAGCTAACAGACCAGTGCAAGACGAAAAAGCAAGAGCTATTATTTTAGCAGCAATGGAATTTGTTGATTATGTAATTTATTTTAATCAAGATACGCCTTATGAACTAATAAATACAATAAAACCAAATTTCTTAATTAAAGGAAGTGACTACAAACCCGAAGATATTGTAGGATTTGATATTTTACAAAAATATGGAGGAAAAGTTAAAACAATTGACTTTATTGATGGATATTCTACAAGTAGAATAATTGATAAAATACAAAAGTAGTTTGCTTAATACATAAGTTTTGTTTTTTTTTTGTAAATTTGTCGATATAAATATAAATGTATGAATAGAATAGTAATTAATATCGTATTATTATCACTAATAGTTCTTTTTACCAGTAGTTGTAAGAAAAAAAGTGCCGCATCGCTGCAAGGTGACTGGGAACTAATTTATTTACAAGAAACTACACCAGCAGGCGAAAAAGAAATATGGAACTTTGATGGCACTACAAAACTTGAAAAGAAAATAATTAAACTAGACACTACAATTGTAATAACAGGAACATATTATTATTACTCTAAAAGCATGGCAAAAGACAAGATAAGTATAGCCGGACTAGGTAATATAGATGATGGTATATATATAGTTCAAAAATTTAAAAACGGCACATTACAAATACAAAGAGAAGAACTAAGCGATGGCTCAGCAGAAGGAGCTTTTAGATGGAAAGATTTTTCAAAAAAAGAATAATTGGCTAAATCAAAAACAATATATGTTTGTCAAAATTGTGGTGCTAAAGCTCCAAAATGGTTAGGAAAATGCAACTCTTGTGGCGAATGGAACACTTTTGTAGAAGAAATAGAAACATCTTCTAAATCTACATTTACCAATAAAAAACAAACAACAAAACCCGAATTTATTTCAGAAATAGAAATAAGAAACGAACAACGAATATCTACTAACATAAAAGAATTTGATAGAGTTTTAGGTGGTGGATTAGTTCTTGGCTCGGTAGTTTTAATTGGTGGAGAACCCGGAATAGGCAAGTCCACCCTACTATTGCAAGCAGCATTAATATCTAACCGAAATATTATTTACATTTCGGGAGAAGAAAGTAATTCTCAAATAAAATTGAGAGCCAATCGTTTAGGCGGTGATAACAAAAAACTTTTACTACTTAGCGAAACATCATTAGAAAACATATTAATACACCTAAATAACAAAAAACCGGAAATTGTAATAATAGATTCTATTCAAACATTACACACAAATAAATTAGATTCATCGCCCGGAACAATTTCGCAAATTAGAGAAACAACAGTTGGTTTGTTAGAATATGCCAAAAGTAATTCAGTACCAATACTTTTGGTTGGTCATATAAACAAAGAAGGTAATATTGCCGGTCCAAAAGTTTTAGAACATATTGTAGATACAGTTCTTCAATTTGAAGGAGACAGAAACCATATATACAGGATTTTACGTGCAAGTAAAAACCGTTTTGGCTCTGCATCAGAACTTGGTATTTTCGAAATGCTTAGTAACGGACTAAGAGAAGTTGAAAACCCTAGCGAATTATTGTTATCAAATCACGAAAACGAAGTTAGTGGTGTTTCTGTATCATCATCAATAGAAGGGCTTAGAGCTTTTTTAATAGAAGTGCAAGCACTAGTGAGTACGGCTGTTTATGGCACACCACAACGAAGCACAACAGGTTTCGATGCTCGAAGATTGAACATGCTTTTAGCTGTATTAGAAAAACGTGCAGGCTTTAAACTAGGAACAAAAGATGTTTTTATAAATATTGCCGGCGGAATAAAAGTAAACGACCCTGCCATAGATTTATCAATAATAGTTTCTGTTCTTTCTTCGGATATTGATATTGCAATAAAAAAAACAGACTGTTTTGCCGGAGAGGTAGGCTTAACAGGTGAAATTAGACCTGTTTCACGATTAGAACAAAGAATTAAAGAAGCCGAAAAACTTGGTTTTAAACGTATTTTTGTACCAAGTAACAACAAAAAAGGAACTAAGTTTTTAACTAACAAAATAGAA